>JAYFQW010000042.1 GCA_034926675.1 Clostridia bacterium
GCCTGTATTCGCCTGGTTGGCCGCTATGCTCTGCCACGCGGAGCCATCCGCCGCCAGCGCGTACTCGAGAGAGATCTTGAGCTTGGAGGCGTCATCATCGGGATCGGCAGCCTCCCACTCGATGGTCTGTTCGCCTGTCCATACCACTCCGGCTGCGGGCTTGAGCACCCGCACTTCCGGCGGGAGGTTTATGGCCGACCACGCGATGGCGAAGGCATAATAGTTCTTTGCCTCTTCGGTGTCGCTTTGGCCTGCGTCGATGTAGTACGCGGGACTGGCAGCATAGGTGAACCGCTCGCGCCGTGCACCCCCTGAGCTTTCCGGATAGGTGGAATAACCTGTTCGCCCGTGATAATCGCGCCCGAATATCGGTTGTATCGTAAGCGTTCCGTCAGTGTTAACGCACACCGGGTTGTTCAGGCCTGCGTAATTGCTCAAGGCGTCGGTGAATGCCTCGCTGTCGGGAGGGCAGCCACGCAGGGCCTCAAGGAAATCATCTGTAATGACCCCGCCCGATGAAGCTTTCAACGCAACCAGAGCCTCATACAGGCTCCTATTCCCATATCCGGCCGCAATCAATTCATCGATCAGCCCGCCTTCTTCGTTGCTCAAAACGAAGGTAGTAGGCTCCGCAGCTGCCCACGCGATGGCAAAAGCATAATACGAAGTGCCGGGACCACTGCTCCCGGCAGCTATGTAATACTGCGGGCCTTCCGCGTAGGTAAACAACTCGCGCCCCGCCTCCGGGGTATCCGGGTAGGTGGAATAACCCGTTTGCCCGTGATACTGACGCCCGTAAATCGGCACAACGATGAGCGTTCCGTCTGCATTGATGCCAATCGGACTGTTTGTGGGAACCGCAACATCATTCAGCTTTGCTGTGAATATCTCGCTGGCCGCCTCATTTGAAGCAAGCGTCATCATGAAGCGGTCAGTGATCGTGCCCCCGGAAACAGGCTGCAACAGCTGCATCACTTGGTATAGGTTCTTGCTCCCGTGCCCCGCCGCAATGAGCGTGTCGATTAGGCCGCCTGCCTCATTCGTCAGCACAAACGTGGTATCCGCGCCGATGTACCACAGCTTGAGCGGTATGCCCACCGAGTCCTGCGCGCTCGCCTCGGTGACGGCGCTGCCCTTGATGACCGCCGTGATGTCCACGTCGGCGGTCAGTGCCGTGGCCGCCGTGCCGGTGAGCGTGATAACGATGTTGTTGCCCGTTCCCTTCGCGGCGGTGTAGGAAAGCCCTGCGGGAAGTCCGGTCAGCGTGACGTCGCTGGCGGTTAGGCCCGCCTTGACCGTGCCGATGGTCACGTTGATGTCCCACGTCTTATTCCGCGCGGAGGGCGTCTTGTTGTCTATCTGCAGGATGGCGGCATCGTCCGTGGCCGTGCCCGCGACGATGACGACGGCGGGCGGCGCAAGCGCGATGACGGTCACCGTGCCAGCGCTGAAGTTGGTTACGTAGACTTTGTTTGTGCTTTGGCTCACCGCAAGCATGGTGGGGCCGTCCGCATCCGCGAACCCCACCGTTTCGAGGGTGTCCCCGTCGATTCCGGTCACGGTATAGCCTGCGGCGCTCCGATCGTCTTCGTTAACGTTCGTTATATAGACTCGATTGGTGTCCTCATTGACGGCGATGATACTTGGATGAACGCCCACGGGGACGATTTCGGTCGAATTGTCTGCACCGTCGATGACGAGCACGGAATTGAAGGCGGAGAGGGAGACGTATATCTTGTTCGTCGTCTCGTTCACAGCCGCGTCGTACGGATAGGCCTTTGTCCCCAGTGCGATGGTCTGCGCGGCAAAATCATTGTCCCCGTCGATGACGGTCACAGACCCATCGTTGAGCAGATTGCCCCAGTTGACCACATAGAGCATGTGGGTCGTCTCGTTGACGGCGATATCCCGCGGCCGGGTCCCGACGGTCACCGTCGCCTTGACCGTGTTGTCAGTCCCGTTGATCACAACGACCTTGCCGCCCATGTCGTCGGCCACATAGACTTCGTTTTCGGCCTCGTTGACCGCGATCGCGCAACCCTTTGTGCCCGTGACGACGGTAGCCTCAATGGTGTCGCTCGCCCCGTTGATGACGTATAGCGGGGTTGCGGTGTTTTCACTGGTGACATAGATCTTGTTGGTCTGCTCGTTTAAGGCGACGGCGTATGCGCCGGCGCTCAGCGCAATGGTTTTGACCGTGTTCGTCGCTCCGTCGGTCACATAAGCAGACGTGCCGGAAGCGGAGTAGACCTTATTGGTCGTTTTATTGATTGCAAGGGCAAAATCACGGCTGCCCGCGGTTACCGCTGTATCGACGGTATCCGTATCGCCGTCGAGTACATATATCCTGCCGGACCAAAGACTGCCGGCGTAGATTTTGTTCGTCGTCTCATTGACCGCAATCGGGGCTAGCATCGAACCACCGGTCATCGTTACCGTTGCCACAGAGACCGGCGTTGCAAACCGCCGTACAGCGCCGTAAGCCGTGCCGCTTCCGTTCGTCGCGTAGGCGCGGACGTAATAGGTTGTGTTGGGAGAAAGACCGGCGAGGGTTGCGTCAAACTCGCCCGTGCCCGCTTCGTCGGCGGTCACAGCCGTTCCGGTTACCAACGTCGGATCGGAAACTGTGGAGTATACGACGCCTCGCTCCGTTACGGTATCCCCGCCGTCGCCCGTCACCTCGCCCAGGATCAGCGCGCCCGTCGCCGCGAGGTCAAGGATTTCGCCCGTCTGCACAGCAAGGGGGGCGCCCGCGTATGCTTCCTCATACCCGCCTTTCCAGTCCAGCACGTTCCAGTTTTTGCCCGTCGCGATGGAAACGTCGGATGTGAACGCGACGTTGCCGTCCGCCGGGGATGCCGCCGTGTCGATAACATATATCTTGTAGTTATTAACATTAGCGGCGGTGGGCAGCGCCGAGACGATTGCGGTCATTGCCGCGCCCTTGATCTTGTTGCTATAGAGCTTGAGCTGCATCAGCTTGGTGTTCTGCGATACGTCCAGCGCCGCAAGCCGGTTGATGGCACAGTTGAGCACCGTCATCTCCGTCACGTGCGATACATCTACCGCGGTGAGCAGGTTCTTCTCGCATTCCACCCGCTTGACGGTCGTGCTCTGCGGCAGCGTCAGCGCTGTCAGCGCGTTATTGGTGCAATACAGATTGACCAACGCCGTGCTGGAGGACAAATCCAGCGCGGCAATGGCGTTGTTGCGGCAGTTCAGTTCAGCAATGGCGGTCTGGGCCGACACGTCTAGCGCCGTCAGCCCGCAGCCTGCGCACTGCAGGTTGGTCAGCTGCGTATTGACGCCTAGGTTCAGCGACGAAATCATGTTTTCCGAGCAATTGAGCGTCTTTAGCGCGGCGTTGTTGGAGACGTCCAGCGCGGTCAGGCTGTTGTGCTGCAAGTTCAGCGTGGTCAGTGCCATGTTGTTGCTCACATCCAGCGCGGTCAGGCCGTTGTAGTAGACGTCCAGGCTGGTAAGCGCCGTGTTGTTTGAGACGTCCAGCTCCGTCAGACTGTTGCTGCGGCAGATGAGTCCGGTCACCTTGCCGTAAATCCTGATGGTCGGCGAGCTGACAGTTTTGGGACTGCCCAGCTCCTCTCCATCGTCCTTGACTCCGTTGTCGTTCAGGTCGATCCACACGCCGGGCAGGTCGGCCTCGGCCGCCGTGATGCTGGTAAAGTAAATAGCGGAGCCCGGGGCCTTTTCCGTGGTGAGGGTGATGAAGGGGACTGCGTCGGGATCGTATACCCAGATAAAGCTGCCTTGGCCGTCGGAATAGGTGAGATACCCCGGCTTCGTGGTCGGCGTGACTAGCGCGCCGTCTGATTCGCCAAATACCATGGCCCTGTCCGCCTGGATCGTACCGTCGATGGTCGCCTTGCCCACGCTGTACGCGTTGACGCCCGCGCCTCCGTACAGGACCGCAATCACATCGCCGTGGACAAACACCTCCGCGCCCCTGGAAACGGCGATGCCGTAATACTTGCCTTGCACATCCCCGGTCACGAAAACCAGGCCGGAGGTTTCGGCGGCGACGCCCGTCTCCGCGGCCGTGATTGCGTCGCCGCCGATCTCAACGCGGGCGCCGGATTGCGCGTATGCGGCAAAGCCGTAACCAGCGTCTGAGACGGTCGTCACACTGCCCTCGACTCTAGCACCGCTTCCCTCCGATGCCGACACGCCCTTCCGGCCGGCGTCAACATCGCCCGACACCGTCACTGCCGCGCCGCTGCTTAGCAGCAGGCCGGTGCTGTCTGGGGAAGTCGTCCTTACGTTTCCGGCGACGATAGCTTCCGCGTTCGTGTTCGCCTGGACACCGAAACTGGTTCCCGTCGCCTCGCCCGTTACTTGGATGTTGGAGCTTTCTGTGGCTAGGATAGCGACGTTGTCGCCGGCCACATTGCCCGTCACAGTGACGGACGCTGTGTTGCCTGACAATACACCGATATACCCGCCGACATTGCCGATCACGGTCACGCTGGAGTCGCTTCCGTACGCATACACTCCCGCATAAGCGGTAGCGGAGACGTTGCCCGTGATATTGACGGTCGAGCTTTGCGTTGTGTTGATGCCGTATTCCTCGCCCATCGCGTTCATCGCGCCAACGCCAGCCGTGGTCAGGCTGCTGCCTTGCGAGACCTCCAGTGCGGTTCCGGACGCGACGTTGATGTTCAGGTTGTAGCCGTTCAGGTCGAGCGTTATTCTTCTTGCGCCGTCGATGGCAAGCATTGAAGTACGCTCGATTGTCTGCAGCAGTCGGATGGTTGTCGGAGTACTCGCGGGAACGTCGGCGATCGCCGCGTCCAGTGTTTCGTACTGCATCCCGCCCACGATTTCGCAGACCGGGGAGCCGGCGGCGACGCGGACGACCGCAATGCCCATTGTGTAGTCGCCGGAGTCAAACGGGTTTCCAGCCACGGCTGCAAGAGCTCCGGTGGAAGAGTCGATAGTATAGCCGCGAACGTTTTTCACGTTCCCGACCAGGGAATTGACCACATACAGGAAAGCACCCCCTGTATCACTTGCTAGCGCGTTGGGCCAGTTTCCGGATTCGAAGGGGCTTCCCGCGATCTCCGTCAGCGCGCCGGTCGCGGTATCGATGGCGTAGACGGCAATGTTATGGGAATAGCCGTTGGTCACATAGAGCGTATCGCCCAGGATCAGCAGAGCGGTGGGGTCGTCGCCCACGGTGGCAAATGGGCTGCCGGCCACGGGGGAAAGCGAGCCGTCCGTTTCGCCGATCCAATAGCCGGTAATGGTTTCCTCGCCCCAGTTGGCTGCGTACAGAAGCTGCCCGCCCGGATGAACGGCGACGGAGCGTGGGCATACGCCCGTATCGAATGGGCTGTTCGGCAGCCGCTGAAGCGTGTCGGTATTGAAGGCGGATATGCTGCGGGAGTGCATATTGGCCGCATAGAGATACCGTCCGCTCGGATGGACGGCTACGGAGCAATTGGCCAACGGCGTGGAGACTCCGTTGAAGTCTATCATATAGCCCTCCGAGGAGAGCGCGCCGCTGGAGCCGATGGCGAACACCTTGATATTGTTGTTATACCGGTTGGCCACATACAGCCGTCCCCCGTCCGGGCTGACGACGGACGCGACCGGCTCGGGTGAGTGGTCCTCATCCTCGTAGGTCGACGTACTGAAGGGACTTCCCGCGATTTCCGTCAGCGCGCCGCTTTCTTGATCGACGGCATACGCCGACACAGTTCCATCGCCCTGGTTGGTGACGTAAATGTACTCTCCGCCGGCTGTCGCCGTGACCGATGCCGGATATTGCCCGGCCGCGTAAGGGCTGCCCGGGAGCTGTGTCAAAACGCCGGTGTCCGCATTCGCCGAGTAAGCGGAGACATTGTTGTCGTTGTAATTGGCCGCGTAGATAAAGTACCGGTAGTTCTCGCCCGATGCGCGGGCCGTCGGTAACGCGCTCATTGCCAGCACAGAGAAGAGCAGCGCCGCCAGGATTCGCTTTCTCACCGTATACACCTCTTTCCGAGTAATCAGGTCTCCGCGCGTTTGCCTACATCGGGCGCCGGCCCGATTACGCCCGTAGTCGTTCCATTAGTTCGTCCAGCTTCGCGCTGTTCACCGGCTT
Organism: Clostridia bacterium; assembly: GCA_034926675.1. Classification (NCBI taxonomy): domain Bacteria; kingdom Bacillati; phylum Bacillota; class Clostridia; species Clostridia bacterium. Next base: position 6,104 of record JAYFQW010000042.1, read on the forward strand.
TAGGAGGCTTCCGAAAGCCGGTATGCCCTTAGCGCCTTCGAGCTCTTTCGCGAAGGCGGTCACGAACACAATCCGGGCCGTGGGCATTTGCGCGAGTATCTTTTGCGCCAGCTCCGCGCCGTTCATCCGGGGCATGGACAGGTCAAGGAAAAACACGTCAGGCCGTATGCTCTGCACAGCTTCCAGCGCCGACACCGACGCGGTAAACGCGCCCGCGATCTCCACGGCGCCGTAGCGGGACAGCAGGTAAATCAGCTCGCCCAGGGCCGGAGCCTCGTCGTCCACGATCATCGCACGCATTGGAGCCCTTCCTTTTCCTCGTAGTACGCTGATTTCACCATAGGCATCTCACAAAATCTCACAGACTTGAAAAGACCCGATTTCATGCGGGCCAGCGGGTTCGACTAGACGCAAGAAGACCGCTTTCGGGGGCGTTTTGGCCCTCCTTAAGCGGTCTTTCGAGAGAGTCATCTGATGCTTCTAGGGTTACTGGCGTCGCGCCGGGCGGGTCATTTCGCGCGCTTTACGCGCTCGTAGTGCTCTTCGTATTTGGCTTGCGGCTTCAGGCGAAACTCCCTTTTCATGAGGCGGGCGTATTGCTCGTACCGTTCGCAGTAAGCCGCGCGGTTGCCGCTGCCCATGTAAAGGTCCAAAAGCGCCTCGCAGCCCTCGGCGGACAGCGGGTTTCGCGCAAGCAAGGCGCAAAGCGCGTTTTCCGCTTCGGGGACGCGGCCCGCCGCCGCGTGGCAACCAGCCAGCTCCAGCGCGATGCGCTCGTATTCGACCTCCGCTTCCTGCGCGCTTTCGGCGGCCCACTCAAACGGCTCCTTTTCCAGATACGGCCCCCGGCACAGGGCCAGCATCCGCGCCGCTTCCGCCGCGTTTTTGCCCGTGACGGCGCTGCCCTGCGCAAAAGCCATGAAATCTGTGTAATCGCACACGCCGGGCGCGACGGTCAGGCTGTAATCGTCGGCCATCCGTATGTATCTGCCCTCCGCGTCTAGCTCGGACAGCAGGCTGCGCAGCCGGTAGATCGTCATATACAGGTTGTTTGCAGTGGCCTTGTCGCTTTTACCGTCAAAGAAAGCATAGAGCATTTCTTCCTTTGTGGGGGCCGCGCCGCGCAGGTCGATGAGGTAGAGGAAAAGCTCCCGCACCCTGCGGGTTTCCCATTTGGCTTCCTCGGCGGCAAGCAGTTCAAAGGCTCCAAAGCAACGGATTTTCATACGGCTTTCGGGCGCGGACGCGCGGTTCAGCAGCTTATGCTGCGCGCGAAGATGCTCTATGGTTTCGTCCAACCGCGCTTCTTTTACGGGTTTGAGCAGGAAGTCCAGCGGGAACGATTTGTAGGCTTCCAGCGCGTATTGCGCGTGAGCCGTGACGAATATCACGATGACGCCGGGGCATTGCGCCTGAGTTCCGAGCGCCAGCTCCAGCCCGGTAAGGCCTGGCATGTCGATGTCAAGAAAGGCCGCGTCGGGGCGGCTTTCCCCGGCAGCCTTTAGCGCCGAGGCCGGATCGGTGAAGGCGCCGGCGATCTCGATGTCGGGGTATTTGCGAAGCCGCCAGACAAGCTCGTCCAGACTGGGCTGCTCGTCGTCAACGAGGAATACGCGCATTGGCGGCAGCCTCCTTCCACGGGATACTCATGCAGACCTCGCAGCCGCCGCCCTCCGGCACAGAGAATACAAGCTGCGTGCGGTACATCCTCGTCAGGCGGCGGTTGATGTTCTCAATGCCAACGCCCTGCCGTTCAGAAGCGTCTTTCGCGCGCAGGCCCACGCCATCGTCGCGCACACCGACGAGCGCCTTGCCCTTATCCGTCCGTTTGGCATAGATGACCACCGTACCGCCGCCTTCCTTGTCGCGCAGCCCGTGGATAAAGGCGTTCTCGATCAGCGGCTGCAAGATGAGCGGGGGCAGCAGCAGGCGTTCCGATTCGATATCATATTCCACCTTTACGCGCTCCCCGAAACGCGCCTGCTCCAGCGCGGCATAGGCGCGCACAAGTTCCAGCTCCTGCCCGATGACGATCAACTCGTTGCTGTCGTAATCGTAGAAGCCTCGCAGATAGCTGCTGAACTCCGACAGCAAATCCCTCGCGCGGTCGGCGTCGCCGCGGGATATGGAGATGATGGTGTTCAGCGAATTGTGTATAAAATGCGGGCGTATCTGGCTTTTCAGAAAGGAGATTTCAATCTGCTGCGCGCGGTGGTAGCGCTGCGCGACTATGACGCATTGCGCGATGAACAAGACCATGCATTCGGGAGCAGCGCTGGCCAGCAGATAGAAGCCGGTTGAACGGTCCGCAAAGAACATCTCGTAGAAAAGAAAGGCCAGCATGAACGCCATCGCGCCCAGTAGCAGAGGCGCGCCGGACTTTCCCCGATAGGCGGCGCGGGCGAGCTGCGCCGTCACAAATGCGACTACGAACAACAGGAACAAGTTGAGCAGCATGTACGTGCTCATCATGACCTCGAAAGGCAGCACGATCACGCACAGCGATACGAGAGCGCAGTAAGACAGCAGCGCGACGACCTGCCACTTTCGGACGATGCTGCCGTAGGTGCAGTAGATGAAATACAGAAGCAGAAACTGCGCCCAGATGAGCGTCAGGTAATCGATCCAGCCGAAGCCCGCTATGGGCATGTCGGGCAGGATGTACGTTACGGGCATGCTCCCGAGGATGGTGAGGCGCATCAGCATCAGCGCGCCGATGCCGGCCAGTATCAGCACGTCTCGCTCCTGCCGCTGCGCCGCATAGAAGATGCAGAAGAACAGGCTGATGAAAGCGATGCCGCCGAGCGCGATCATGCCGACAGCCGACAGCGCGCTGTGAAATCGCGAAACCTGTTCATATGTACCGAATATGACGGGCTCCCACATCCCGCCCACGGCGTAGGCGTCGTTGGATACCTGCAAGATGATGTCGAAGCTGTTCGTTTCGGCTGTGAAATAGCCAAGCTGGGGCCGGTAATTGGACACGGGCGCGTCCGCCTTGTCCCCGAAGACGCCGTTTCCCGCGATCAGCTCCCCGTTCGCGTAAAGCCGGTAGGCTGACGCCATGTTCTGCACCCGCAGGCCGTATTTCTCTCGCGGTCGCGCGCCGGTCACGCGGACGCGGTAGGCGGCAAGGCCAAAGCCGGGCAGCTCGCCAAATACCGTTTCGTAGTGATTCCATTCGCCCGGCGCTTGGACGATGGCGAAGGCTTCCGCGCCGCCTTCGACCTGCGAATCGATCAGGAGTCTGTCCCAGTAGAACTCCCATTCGCCGGTGATCTCAAAGACGCTCTTTTGGTTCCATTCCGAAAGGTTCAGAACGCCGCCTTTTGCATGGGGCGTCGTGGCATACGAAACAGAGGCATTGACATACAACCCCGCCACGGCCATGACTGCTATGAGTATGGGCAGCGTCACGCGCGCTGCTCGTTTTGTTCTCATGTTTTTTCTCTCTCCGATCAGCGCCAGATGGTTGCCAAGCTCAGATATTCTCGTAATACGGGTTGATAGTTCCTTGAAACACTTTTTATTACAATGCAGTTATCATTCTAACACAGATTTACCAGTTATCAATGCAAAAGGCACGAGAAAATACGCTTCTGAGCTGGGGTAATGTCTGTGCGTTGAACGATCTTGCCTTCGGGAGCATCGATCTCAACAATACGAATTCTTTCCAACTGGTTTCGCATCCTGGGCCACGTATCGCCAACCTTGTTTTCGGCTACGCGCACCAGGAGAAGCTCGATTCCATCCAGGGCCATGTTCTCCTTGGCTTGGACGAACAGGTCTGCAAAGAGCGCGAATATGATGCCGGAATGCATGAACCTCGTTCGGTGGTCGCAAAGAGTCACCGCGTCGATCCCGAGGAAATCCCGGCTAACCCCCAACGCATACTTGCACCTCTCGTCGAACCGCGACTCCTCCTCGAACTCCCGGCCTGAGCAACCCTTCTCAAGCTGAATCAGAAGCGCTCCGAATGTCAGCACGGGAGATGCCGAAGGTCGCCCAACGCGGGAGAACAAGGGGCTAAACACCGAATCGTCGATTTGCCAAAGATACCGGCGCATACGTGACCAATAGGAATTCTCAGGCATCGTATTGGCCCACACAGCGTCCGAAAACGCGGCTTGATCATCGCGTCGACCTTGCATGGAGCGATCCTCCAATGGAGCGCAAAGTGGAGTACTGTGTTACGAAATCGAGAGGAGTTTTCTGGCTGTCAAGCGACCTCAGACCGCCTGCCGTCACCGACAGTCGGTGGGTTCACGGGAGTTATCGAGCAGATTCCTAGGGGGCCGATTCAGGTCCAGGTAAGGAGCGTAGCAGACATGGCACTGCACAGACGCGGTACGACATGGTAGATGGACTTCGTGGTTGACGGCGAAAGAGTCCACAGGTCTACCGGCAAGACAAACAAGGACAAAGCTGCCGCGGTAGAAGCCGCTGCAAAGCGGATCATTCATATTCCGAACCGAGTCTGCTCCAGATCAGGTCTCCTATCTTTGCTGTACCCAAGGACTACTCTGGCGGGGAAGGGCGACTCGGTGTCATTGATGCGTTCTCGCGACTGAAGAGAATTGCCTCCCATTCGTCTGCAGGAGCAGGCGGCGGCCTTCTCGAAGTATAAAAACGAGACTGCACTTTACGGATTCACAGGCGCATCCTACTTGAGGGAGGGTCTTTAGTGAGATCATCGGGACTTGCGTTTCTTGTATTGGCGGCGCTGCTCGCTCTGGGCAGCCTTCCGGGTTTGGCTTCCGAGAACATCTCGAATCCAGTCGAGGGCAACCATACAACTGCTGAGTCACTCCAGACCATGCTTGAAGAACGGTGGATCGACTATAGCAGTGACTATCCGAACTTCCCCGGCGGGATTGCCTTATTGGTTGCATCTGCAGAAGACAGCTACTTTGCCTCTTGCGGTATCGAGGGCGAACCAACTGAGAACACCCATTTCCGGGCCGCCAGTATCACGAAAACGTTAACCGCGGCTGGTATACTCATTCTGCAACAAAGAGGGCTCCTCAATATCGAGGATACCGTTGACTCCAACATCCCTGGACGGGCAGAACCATACCTACCTGACACCCCACAATACGCGATTCCGTATGGAGACAGCATCACCATACGTCAGCTCCTTGAGCACAGAGCAGGAGTATTCGATATCAGTAACTATGTGGTTCCCGAGAACTCCGAGGCGCCCTATGCTGGACAGAACTATCTCGGGTACATCTTGCCCCAAGACTTCGAGCATACCGTGACTTTTGATGAGCTTGCAGGCGTCATTGCTTCAAACCAGCTTTCGATTGCCCCGCCTGGTACAGGCTATAGCTACAGCGATACGGGCTATTCGTTACTAGGCAAGATCATCGAGCAAGTATCCGGAGAGAGCTTTGGCGACTTCATAATGAAGAATCTCCTATTGCCCAATGGCCTGCATGATTCTAGCCTGCCATATCTGGGGACTGATCAGACTCTTCCTTCTCCGTTCACCATCGGATACGACTACTATGGCGGCGAATCCGAGCCCGTAAGCAACGATAACCCCTCATGGCAGGTGGCCAACGGCAACCTAGTGACGACACCAGCCGATCTTGCTGAATGGGGAAAGAGGCTCTACACCGGGGAAGCAGGTCTGGAGAGCGAGTATGTCAAGATGATGATGGATGTTAAGAGACTCAGCGATACCGGCGGCTACGGACTTGGCTGCGAGTACATAGAGGGGATCGGATATGGGCATTCCGGCGCTGTGAGCGGTTACCTCTCGATGATGAGCTACGACCCAGATCGCGACTTGTCCACAGTCGTTTTCGCCAATGTTATGAACTGGGATGACCTGACCAATCAGATGATGTTCTTCAGAGGGCTGATCCGACAGGTCCAGACAACCCTGAGAGGCCGTTCGGAGATGTGAATAGGTGTAGGGGCTATGCTGACCTACGTGGCGTCAGTGACCAAATGGGGAGCACTCATGTTGTCGCTCAATCATAAGTACAGATAAATGGCGCGCCTGGCAGGAATCGAACCTGCGACCCACGGATTAGAAGTAGCCCATGTGAGTGTTTCCTCGTATCCTCCAGTGCTGAATATGGCCTCTACGTGCGCCCTGTATGGAATATCCATGTCGGGGCGTACGTACAACATCACCGTTTCCGCGTAGTTCGTGACCATTCTGTGACCACTGCTCAGTGCACGAGTCTGGCCTTGTAGCTGGGGCGTTGGCAGCCCACGCTTGCCTCGGTCAGGTCAGCCCTGGAGAAGCGAATGCCGGATGCCGCCACGATGGTTTCGGATCGTGACGACCATGCTGTCTTAAGGCCGGGCGACAACCAGGTTTCACGTCACGGGCACATTCAGCTTCTCCTTAAGTCTCCAACCTGAGGGTCCCACGTCCGTTTTCCGATACGCGCCCCCAAGACTCATTGCCACTATGTGTCCTTAACTATCTGGGGATCGGATTGGAGTGTTGTCTGGGTCACGTCTTGTCAAGTGGTGTAAATCGCTGGGTGCGTGTAAGGATTGTTGCTCCTAAAGCCTGGCGTCATTTCCTCCACAGTGGCTGTTTAGGCTGCCCTTAGGCACTCCGCTTGGTTCCCAGCTCCTGACTTGGTCCTTTCCTTGCGGTTACGCCAGAACTCGTCCCAGTTGCCGTTTAGGACGTATGTCCTCAGGTTGAGAACCTTCTGAGATCCTTCGGCACTCCAGCGCATTCCCGGCCTTTTCTCCCGTATCTGCACCACGCTCTTGCATGCGCTCTCTACAACGCCGCTGCCAATGTGGCAACCCTTTGCCCGGTATTCGTCATACCTCATTCTCTCGCGGTTTGTCTCAAGGCCCATATTCAGCACCCTGACGGCACAGGGTTGAAGGTTTTTTCAGCCGATTGGCAGACCTGCAAATGGAAATTGCTTCCTTGTACTCTTGGCGTGATTGTTGTATGCTCAACGTAAGAGGCGAGGATGATGTCACTGAGGGCTTTCTCGGCGGGAGCAGGCGCCATGATCGGTCAGGTCATCAGGGAGCTTGGGATAGTTGAAACCATCGATAACCTGGTGAAATGGGATCCGAAACAATGCAAGCATTCGCCCGGCGCGCATGTTCTTGCTATGCTCATCAACATCTCAAGATTGCCCCGAGCATTCAGACAGGAGCAGGAAGTCAAAGATAAGGCCTGGTCAGAGGGAGATTGGGTCGACGCCGGGATCTTGACCCAGAACCGTAAGCGCGATTCGGCGTTCTACAAGTGCAAAGAGTACGCCATGAAGATCACTACTAAGACCGCCGCCCGGCCATACAGGCTTATTGTCGTACACTCAACCAGCCTCGACAAGAGGAAGGCCAACACGCTTGAGAAGAACTTGCTCAAACAGCGGGAAGAGCTTGAAACAAGCCTCAAGCAGCTCGGAACAGTGGAGTTCGCTTGTGAGCCGGACGCCAGGGTAGCCCTTGAGAAGATCAAGCGCGAGAATCGCCATGCGCTGTACGAAATCTCGGGGGATGCACAGGCCGAGGAACAGGTCCTGAAGAGATCCAGGCCGGGTAGGCCCTTGAAGGGCGAGCCCATCCCTACTAAGGTCATCTACAGGGTAGGAGCAAAGGTGGGCAGGCTCAAGGAGCAAGAGTATGAAGATCTGAAGCTCAGGGCATCTTGCTTTGTCCTGATCACCAACATATTCGATTCCAAGGCGTATACGGCCACGCAAGTGCTTCTCAACTATAAGGAGCAAACAGTCGTTGAACTGCAATTCAAGGCGATCAAGGAACCCGAGTTCGTGAACGCCATGTTCGTGAAGAAGCCTGAACGGCTGGAGGCTCTTGCATATGTAGTGCTCCTCGCAGCCCTGGTTCGTGCGATCATCCAGCGACGAGCAAGGCGTTATGCTGAAGCTACTAACGAGGAGTTGCCAATCCCGGGCAAGAGGACAACAAAACGGCCTACAGCACGGATGATATTGGATTCGTTTGATGCTGTCATCGTTGTTCAGCTTCCTGATGGCAGTCGGCTGCTTTCTGAATCAAAACTGTTTCCGGATAAGATGTTCCGGGCTCTGGGAGTATCGCCGTCGGTCTACATCACAATTCCGCAAGAAAACCGCTTCCTCTGAAAACCAAGCGATTCAAGGCCCGAGGGTGCTGAATATGGGCTCAAAAATGAGAAACTCCGCCGGGATCCGCGAGGCATGCCGTCAGGGCGTCACTGAGTGCCGCCGGCGGATCGCCAGTGCAAAAATGCTCGTGACGGGCGCAACGCGCGTAGCTGGGCGTAAAGGAAAGGCGGCGCGGCGGCGCCGCCTACCTCATATGGTCTCGCGCTTGTCCGGTCGAGCACTCGCGGGTGACGGCGCCGGGATTCTCATTTTTGAGTGGAACGGCGGGTGTAGATTCTCATCCGTGAGGATTTCCCGGCGGTCCACACTCAAAAATGAGAAACTCCGCCCGGACCCGCGAGGCATGCCGTCAGGGCGTCACTGAGTGCCGCCGGCGGATCGCCAGTGCAAAAACGCTCGTGACGAGCGCAACGCGCGTAGCTGGGCGTAGCGGTTGAGAGCGCCTCGGAAGATTCCGGGGAAGCCGAGCGAGTTGTTCACCTGATTCGGGAAGTCAAATCGGCCAGTTGCCACGACTCGGGCTTCAGCCTCTATTGCGTCCCATGGCCAGATCTCCGGGACCGGGCTTGGACACGCGAACACTGTCGTATCCTTGGCCATGCCCTCGACGCATGCTCTTCCGACTCTTTCAACGCAGGTCGTAGTCTACCGCGATGCTTTCACTCCCTTCCACTGCTGAGGAGAGGCTGAAGGGCTGGCAACTCCAAGCAGGACAGACGTGAGGAATAGCGAAACTCCTTGCCAAATGGTCATGCCTTGCTGGGGGACTATCGTAGTGTTGGCGCCCTTCATCAAGCGCCAGGAGGTGTTCTCATGTCGACGTCCCGAATCAAGGCCCTTCAGGAAGGGCTGCGCTCCCACGGCTTGTCCTGCGCTTTCCTGGTCCCCGGGCCGAACCTCCGCTATCTCACCGGCCTTAACCTCGAAGCCTTCGAGCGGATGATCCTGATGGCCGTTCCGGTCATCGGCGATCCCGCGTTCATCGTCCCCGAGCTCGAGGCGAACAAGGTTCGCGCCCTCGTCAGCTCCTGGGAGAGAGCTTCGTGCCACTGCGCACCGAGGCGGGACACAGTATACTCCTATGCAGATTCCGACGGACCCATCAACGCGGCCCGCCGCGCCCTTCTCGCTGCGAACCTGAACGACCTCTCCTCGGCCGGCGCCGAGTTCCTGCACATGCGTCTTCTGGACCGCGACATCATCGAGCGCGCCGGCGGGCCTGGGAAGTTCAGCGACTTGAACCCAGTCATAGCCGAGATGCGCTCAGTCAAGGATGCGGATGAACTTGCCGCCCTTGAGCGTGCTGCCGAGATCGTCGACATCGGCATTGCCGCCGCAGCCTCGGCCATCGCTCCCGGCGTCACCGAACGAGAGGTGGCGACGGCGATCGAGAGCGCCATGCTCAAGGCGGGCGCAGACTCCGTTCCCTTCAATGCCGTGTTATCCGGCCCGAACGCCGCCCTTCCCCACGGCGAGACCAGCGATTGTGCGATCCGCGAGGGCGACATGGTCATATGCGACATCGTAGCTACGTACCGGGGCTACAGCGGCGACATTACCCGCACGTTCGCCGCAGGCCACCCCGCCCCTGAGATGGAAGCTGTGTATCAGGCGGTTCTCGCGGCCAACCGCGCCGCATGCACTGCCGCTCGCCCCGGACTCACCGGCGCCCAGCTCGATTCGATAGCTCGCGAGGTGATATCCAGCGCCGGCTTCGGCGAGTACTTCATCCACCGCACCGGCCACGGGCTTGGCCTCGAGATTCACGAGGAACCCTACATCGTCCAAGGCGCCGACAGGCCCCTCAAGCCAGGTATGGTTTTCACGATCGAGCCCGGCGCCTATCTCCCAGGCATCGGCGGGGTTCGCATCGAAGACGATCTGGCACTCACAGCAGACGGGCGCCGTATTCTCACCACGTTCCCCAGGGAGGCAATTATGTGCGCACCGAAGTGATGCATCTTTCGCGACGGCAGCTGGCTTTCGCGGAAGCACCAGCAGGTTTCCGCAGCATTCTCCCGTATTGCGGCGGCTCCCATTGGAGCATCATGTAGTTGTGGATAGCAGCGCCGGCGGAGCAACATGCCCGCCGGCGCACACAGGGAGTCTGATAATGCAGTTTCGCACGTTGACTTAGCGCACCACGTTTAGCACATCAGGTTGCCGGGCGGTCACCTGAGCAGTGACAGCATTGCCCCGGCCATTATCATGATCACGGCGCCGCCAAGCCTCGACGATATCTGGGCAAACGGCATCAGTTCCATCCTCTTTGCAGCGGAAAGGACTGCAAGGTCGCCCGATCCTCCCATGTTGGCCATGCACAATCCAGCCGTAATGGAAGACTCAATGAAGTGGAACTTGAACAGCTGGCCGAACAGACCCGCGCCCAGCACCGCCCCGATTACGGTTGCCACACAAATCAGCACGAACACGGGATTCGATATGCTGGCCACAAACTGGTCGATGTCCGTGTAGAAGAGCCCGACTCCCAGCATGATCGGGGGCATTGCAAGAGCGATATACTTGGGAAGATATGCCCTAGCGGTCTGATAGAACTCCTCAGGGAACAGGTTCAGCCCTTTTGCGATGCACGCGAGGATGATCATCCATGCGTACGGGTGGATATTCACAGGTACGATCTTGCGTGCGAGATTGCCGAGAATGATGAAAGCTCCTATCCACACTATGATCATACCGATGGACTCAGGCGTGAGGGTCACTGGTTTGGCGGCTGCCTCCGGTTTCGAATCGCCGTGAATGGCAGGCCTATCCGTCTTGACGAGCTGACCATTGCCAGTAAGCGACGGGCGCAGCTGGCCCAGTTTGTTGAGGACAGCAGCGATGATAATGGATATGATGTTTCCGAGAACGACCGCGGCAACCAGCATGGAAAGATATGCCTCGGCATCCTTCATCCCAGCCGAGGCGTATATCTTGGCCATTGGTATCGCGCCCGCTCCCATGCCTCCGCCCATAATCGGCTGCGAAATGTACAGTATTGCATCCCAGAACCCGTATCCAAGCAGGGCGCCGATTGCTCCTCCGCAAAGGTAGGCGCAGATCACGCCGGCGATTACCGTAGGAAGGAAACCAACCGCCGAACGTATGAGCACTTTTCTGTCCATTCCCATGATACTGCAGATGAGCAGGTTGCCAATGGTGAAGACGAGGAAATCGTCCACAACATAGAATGTCTTGATGGTCTCGAGTGCGGTCTCAGGGATGAACTTGGCCAGTACGGCCCCGGCAAACATCGTAAGAACCACACCGCCGCCCACCCAATCCTTCCAGACAGGTATGGCGTCACCGATCTTTGTAAACAGGTGACTTGTGATCAATAGCAGGGGTATCGCAAAGATCATGCCCTTGCCGATGAAGTTGTACGCCACTCCGATAATGCATATGACGAACGCTGCGAGGTAGTACCCGATGTCCATCCCCAGAATCTTGGTGCTATTCTGATTCATGACGCAGTGCCTCCTGTGCTCCGTACATTGCCGTATCCTACAGTGGAATCTCTACATCCAGCAGAGGTGCATGCTGCTGTGCACCGTATGAGTCGGTGTCACCGAAATCTCCGCTGAACACTCTCCGAGGAATGGTAGCCTTGAAGGAGTAGGCTGGATCGTACTCAAAGAACCGAACCTTGTCGGGCGTCATTCCGTACAATCGGGCTATCAGGTCGGCATTGAGAACTCCGGTGGCCTTGACATTCCGGTACGTTTCCGCGTCAGGGAGCATTATGTCGAGCGTGACCCAGAAAGGGCCTGCATTCTTGCTGCGGATAACCTTGGCGATGTCCTTGAGCTTCATTGCATTGTGCCTCCTCAGCTTCTTCAGAGATCGAGTATCTCCGTCCTGAACATCTCGAAGGGATCGTTCGGTTCAATCAGGTGTTCCATATTGAAGCGGTACACGGGCCCCATCGGGATATCAGACGGCGAAAAGGCGACTGCCATGTTCCCGGCAATGCACTTCCGACCGGGGAAATCGTGATGCAGAGTGAATGTCCGGGAGAAAGCAAGGATTACTTTAGACAGTTCAGGGTTGGACGCCACCACGTCAATCACTATACCAAGCTCGTTGGGTGCAACGTCCTTGTTCGGATCCCATTCGCCCATGATCGCGTTCTTTCCATATACATGGAAAGCCAGACGGTAGTCCGACTGCTTGACCTCGCCCTTGAACGCGTCGTCGACGCGCCGCTGCACTGTGCTTCTAACCATTTCCAGGTAATCGTCGATCTGTCCGATCAGTATGGGATCGCGCGTCCCCATGATGGAAATCGTTCTGTAGCCAACCTTGGCTGCAGCCTCAAGCTTGATCCGGTAGGTGCAATCTGGAACGAACTTGCTGCCCGATACTCGGACTGTCCTCTCGTCCACCTGCTCGTACCGGGCGTTGCTCAGGTCCAGCATGCCGCCTGCTTCATAGAGCTGATATGGGCTCGCGTTCTCATACAGGGCGTGAGCAGCGGTGCTAACAGTGGTGTGGCGCTGGGCCGGGTTGAGAGGCTCGACCAGGAAGTGGTCTCGACGCATGGTGACCAGAATACAGTCTCCGGCGTTCGCCGGCTCGGCAGACATCGCGCCGCACTCGAGCAGCTTGGCCGCGTGCCACGCGAGGCCGGGATCGAAGCCCTCCTTGATAGGCATTGAGGCGAAGATCGATGTGTCGCTCGCCCGACCTGCGATCACGATGTCGGCTCCTTGTTCAATTGCCGCGATGAACGGCTCCGCGCCCAGAAGGCCCACGATGTGCTCAGCCTCATCGATATCGTGATCCGTCAGTTCCGGCAGCGCGCCCATCGACTTGACCTTGCCCTGCTTCGCCTTGGAGCGCACGTAGGCTTTGTCCTGCTCAGAATGGATTACCGCCAGTTTCATGTGGAGATCGTTCTCGCGAATTATCTCCATCACGATGTCGAGGAACCACTGAAGGTTTGCATCTCCGCCAGAGCCGCCGGATGTCCCGATGATCAATGGAATGCCAGCTCCACGCGCAGCTTTGATGAGCAATGACGCGTCTCGCTTGCATGCCTCGCGCGACACAAACGCTGTTCCGGATCCCAGATAGAACGGCCCAGGATCTGTTGAGCCTGCATCGCATCCAAGCACGTCCGGCTTTCGTTCCATTCCCCGCCTTAGCGAGTCTTCAGAGAACCCGTATCCTACGATGCCTGTGGCAGATAGGATCTTCATCTCCTGCTTCGACAACTGGAACACCTCCGTTGTGTGTTATTGCTCTCGTGAACGTGGAAGAGGACGGGAGCGGTGGTCACGCCACGTGCACACTCTAAGCGTAGCACCCATCTGCTACGCAGAGCCCTTACATTACTTTCGAAACACCGATCAATGCTTTCGAAAGGTTGCCGAGGCAGAGCAGCGGCCATAGGCTTAGAATGAGGGAGTGTTGGTCCTGGCGTCTTTGGTCGGCCCGATTCGCAGTCACTACGGATGGCAGTATCAGGGTGAGCTGCGATTCAGCGGTTGTCGCGGGGGAGCATCGGTGAGAGAATGGAGTCGGCGCCTTACTTGGCATCCCGAAAGGCGGGTTCGAACATGAAGCGAGGACGCTTCCTGCTTCTTCAGGACAGGGTATTCCTGTTTGCTGTTGTGGTAATCGTGTTCACCATTGCAATTGTAGGTTCAGTGTCGGTCTGGACTATCAAGTCGGAGTTGGAGAGCCGCTCAGGGGCGCGCGCCCTCTCGATAGCGAGGACTTTTGCACTGCTCACGCCGGTCCGTGAGAACCTGGGCAAAGCCGACGGAGCATCCGTGATCCAGCCTGTCGCAGAAGCTGTGCGTCTCGCATCGGGCGCTCAGTTCGTCGTCACCATCGACATGAGGGGAATCCGATATTCGCACCCGGTTTCCGGTCGCGTAGGCGAGCATGTCGCCGGCGGTGACGAGAACCGGGCTCTTGCGGGCGATGAATACATCTCCCGCGCCTGTGGCACCCTAGGCCCATCCATCAGAGCGTTCACGCCGATCTACGATGAGTCCAACACGCAGGTAGGAGCTGCCATTGTGGGCTACTTTCTCGATGACGTCGATCGCGATGTCCACACCACGCTGAACAAGATGTACGCTGCGTTTTTCGTGTCGCTAACGCTGGGTCTGGTCGGTTCCAGCATTCTAGCGCAAAACGTGAAGAAGACCATGTTCGGCATGGAACCGTTCGAGATCTCTTCACTGCTTGAGCAACGAAACGCCATACTCTCATCGGTCCGCGAAGGCATCATAGCCGTGAACGCGGATGGCAACGTGGCGCTCGTCAATGACGAGGCCAAACGGATGCTGGCTATCGATGACGACATAACGGGAATGCCCGTGTTGGAGGTGATCCCCACAACCAGGCTGCCCCAGGTCTTGGCGACGGGTCAGCCTGAATACGACCGTGAGCAAGTGCTTGGACGCACAGTGATAGTAACGAATCGCGTGCCCGTCATCGTGAACGGCCAGGTGACTGGGGCAGTGGCCAGCTTCCGCGATAACGCTGCAGTCAAAAGGCTTGCGGGTGAACTCACAGGAGTCAAGAAGTACGTGGAGGCGCTCCGCGTCCAGTCCCATGAGTTCAAGAACACCCTTCATGCTGTGGCAGGGATGATACAGATGAAACGATATGATGAAGCTCTGGATTGCATCATGCAGGCTTCGGAATCCCGCGACAAGCTGATCAATTTCGTGTCAAGCCGGATACGGCCAGTGCCTCTGGCTGCTCTTCTAATATCCAAGGCTGGCGCAGCGAATGAGCAGGGGATCCAGTTTCGGATCTGCCCAGACAGCAGGCTCGACAAGGTTCCGCCGTGTACAGATGTGTATGATCTTGTCACCGTGGTCGGTAACCTCATAGACAATGCCCTGGAAGGCGCGGCTTCAGAGACGGGGCGAGATGCCGGCGAGCGCCGAGTGTCTGTCGCCATACGCCAGTCTGAGCACGGTGCGGCTGTTGAAGTGGCCAACACGGGGCCTGCCATACCCGATTTCGTGGCGCAGCACATGTGGGACCACGGCTTCACCACGAAATCAAACGGCCACGGAATTGGGCTTGCCCTTGTAAAGGACAGAATTGAGGCAGCTGGAGGCCGTTTCTGGTCTGAGCGAATCCAGCCAGGACACTGCCCAGAAGCCGTAGCGGGGCCGGTGAAGACCACATGCCCAACATCAGATACTGACGGTCTCACGGTCTTCCACGTGTTCCTTCCGGCGGAGGATGCACATGAACGCAGATGACAGGAACCAAGGAGAGGCTGAGCGACCCACGCTCAGAGCACTGCTGGTCGAGGACGACCCGATGGTCCTTGAGATACACGAAAGCATCGTGTCGAGTGTGCCCGGGTTCACGGTTGTCGGCCATGCCCGTGATGGGCGATCAGCCTTGCAGATGACGCGAGTTCTGAAACCCAACATCATAATCCTAGATGTCTACATGCCCGGTTGTGATGGCATCGACTTCTTCAGGGAAATACGAAGCCTCGATTGCCCGGTCGATGTCATCATGGTCACCGCGGCAGAGGACTCATCCACGGTGGTAGCGTCCCGGCGCCTCGGCGCCTTTGATTACATCATCAAGCCGTTCCGATTTGAGCGCCTGCGAGCCTCGCTGGAGAGCTATCGCGACACCCAATCTAGTCGGAACCGCAAACACGTGTGCCAGGATGACATAGACCGTGCCTGGCATGTACGCAACCCTCGGTCGACCCGCCAACAGGAGCTGCCAAAAGGAATACAGAAGCCCACACTGGATGCGCTTAGCGAGTATCTGAAGAAGAGCATTGCCTGTGCGTTCTGCACTGAGCAGCTCGCATCGGAGCTTGGCGTATCACGCATTACTGTCTCCCGATACCTAGATTTCCTGGTTGAATCGGGGCTAGTCACATCACAGCTCGACTACTCGACGGGCGGCAGGCCCCGGAGCCTGTACCAGCGGACTGGAGTCCACGGTCTCTGAGAGTAACGCACTTGCAGGATCGCTCCTATCCTCCGGGGCCTTCGCAAGGATCTCAGCCAACGGCAGATTGCCTTCCCTTGTATGGACGGTGATGTTCGCCATGATATCCGCACTCAACTGCCGCGGTTCACCCGACGGCCAGCAACGATGAACATGACGCCGGATACCACGGGAGGCAGTCCTATAAGGAGCCCTGCAGGCTCCAGGATTCGCGATGGCAGATAGCCAAAAAAGGAGAGTGCTCCAAGCCCCACAGCCGCCAAGACGACGCCTCCAGCTATGTTCCACTTCCACCCGACGGCAGCAGCGGCCATGAAGACGAGGCCGGGCACGGTGTGCATGACCGTCCCTACCAGACCAAGACCCTCGCCGATTCCAGAAACGAGGCCAAAGAGCGTCCACCATGCGGCCCAAGCCGCAGCAACGGCAAAGGCGATTCGCGCAAGACTCAGCTGATGCACCCTATCTCACCCCCGACTGCAGTAGTTCAAGAGACCATAATGCTTCCCGGTGTAGGCCCTGACGCTACCATGTACAGTTGCGTCATATTCGCTTAGTTGAAGACGGCGCCTGCACACACGTTCAGAGACTGCCCTGTTATCGCGCTGGCCTCGTCGCTTGCCAAGAAGATGACAGCTGCAGCCACCTCTTCAGCGGTAACCAGCCGGTTCATCGCTGCCGCGGCCTCCAGTCCCTTACGGTATGCATCAGGCGATATGCCTAACCGTTTGGACTCGACCTCCACCAGGTTGTCGATGCGCTCGCCTTCGACGGTGCCAGGACACACGCAGTTCACCCGGATCTTGTACTCAGCAACTTCGCGAGCCAGGGTCTGAGTCAAGGCAATCTGGGCCCACTTGGTGCAGACGTATGGGGATCGCGTGGGACAACCCTGCCTGCCAAGATCCGATGAGATGCTGATGATCGAGCCTGTCCGCCTGGGGATCATATTCCTCAAAACCGCGCGGCTGCAGATCATCGTACCGGTCAAGTTCGCAGCGATTGTTTCGTTCCAGCCGCGCAGATCCATGTCGACGACATTGGCGATGGGGCCGCGCAATCCCACGTTGTTCACGAGGATGTCCACTTTCCCAAGAGAACTCAGGGCTGCTTGTACCATCGCGGTCACGGATTGCTCGTCGGCTACGTCACAGGTAAGAGGAACCGCCCGCCTTCCAAGCGCCCGGACTTCCACCGCCACTTTCTCGCTGCCATCCTTCGACCTATTGGCTATCACGATGTCGGCTCCCTCGCGCGCGAGTCCGAGTGATATGACTCTGCCGATGCCTCGGCCTCCACCGGTTACGATCGCCACTCTGTTCTCGAGCCTCATTGCAGGTCCCCCCTCAGTTGTCTTGTAACGACCACCAAGACGTCGATACAGCACGCATCACCCATACGGCCGAAGAACCCTCTTCACCGCGGCATATTCAGAGACTCGCGTTCCGGACCAACTCATATGGACAAGTCCAGAGTGAACTCACCCGCGCCTTAGGCGTAGTAGGCGCCTGCTCCGAAGTGATTGCTGTTCCGTACGAAACGATTGATCCTCCGTATTCACGGGCCAGCTCAATCAATTTTCGCGTGGCTTTTACCGACACGACCCGACCTATGCCGTACCGTCCGTCAATCAGGCACGCGGACCCGGATTCCCCAATGATAGTGACATTCGCCTTGGAAACAGCTTCCCCTTCTCTCATCTGGCGAACATACGCAGGCAATGCTACCGCGCCGTGAGAGCCGCCCCTCGCATCTGTCTCTACCAACAACACATCCGCGGCGATAGATTTCTCTCCATAAGGCGGGCTGGCCACGTTCCACAGAACCTCCAGCCCTTCGACGAAACGTCCAGAGAATGTACTCCCTGCGCCCATCTTGTTTCTCGTGCTGATTCCCTGTTGCCGCTTTGTGGCAAGCAATATCATATCGTCAGGGGCATACGTATTTTTCCACTCGGATCCTGCAGTTCGTCGTGAATGCTCTTGTGAACTCAGTAGCGACCTCCGATTCTAGCCCACAGTGCTCTTGCTTCAGCAAGCTCCACTACAACGCCTGCTCCATCGCGCACCTTGATGGACCCCGTTGCCCGAGCTATCGCCGTACGAAAGTCGAGCATATCGAGGCGCTCGGCGCTGAATTGGATTCGCCCAGCCACCTTGCGCCATGCGCTCGCAAGCCTCTCCGCGCCCTCAAGTGCATCGTCCCACCTCTCGGCAATCACGCGCTCCTCAACCTGTGAGAGCCATGCCTCCACATCGTCCGCAGTTCCGGTGGGACGCTTCAGAATACCTGCCGACAGCATCACTGCGACGAAGAACGCGATCAGCGTTACTGGAATGGCTGCCAGAAGAACGCGCCTCCCCACGCTCGTAACCTCCCGCATCACAGATTGGCTAGTATGGCCCTGGGAAGTCGCCTGTGTCTACCGGGCTTGCCACGTGGTCCCGGAATGTGTCCACATATAGACTGCCCGATGTATCTAGCGTAGCCAGAAACACTTCCGATGCGTCGGATACTCCCTTCCTTCTCAGCTCAGTCGCGAGCCACGCACGGTCAAGGTGCACCTGCTCCAGATTCTGGTCCACCACCACGCCGTTGTACACCAGCTCTGTACTGATCCCCTGGTATTGCGATGGCAGGTTCATGTCGCTCCGTGTGACAGGGTGGAACTGGGATTTCTTGAGCACCGACAGCGTTCCGTTGGTTTCGAGGATGGCGAATTCAACCTCCCCGAGGTCAAATGTGTCTTTCACTCGCAGTTGCTCCATGAGATCTGATGCACGGTAGCGCGCCTTGCGCATGGCGCCCTCCATGATCTTGCCGTTCATGATCACCACTGTGGGCTCGCCATCCATGTACTTCGACGCGAATCTCCATTTGAGCGTGACCCACTGCATTGCAAGCCCGGCGGTTGTCCATACAGTCAACCCTACCCAGTGCGGCCAGGCCGTAACGGTCAGGTCAGTCGTGAGCGCCGCGGCAATCGACCCGATGGTAATGCCAAGGATGTAGTCGAAGTATGTGAGCTGGCTGATCTGTTGCTTCCCGAGCACACGGGTGTAGATCAACAGTGTGAAGAACCCGATCACAGCCCGGACGATCACCACGAGTGTCTCGCTCAAAGCCGGATTCCCACCTTCATGCAACCGTTCAGTTCTGGGAACAGCCCAATCGCCGCACAACGCCTCGCCTCAGTATGCTTCCCGGAAAGCCCTGTCACCACGCTGTCCGCACTCGATTACGGCATGGGAAGCGCCAAACCTGAATGTGATACAGCCCATCTTCGGCGCCCTTGACGGGATCGGGACGGAAGTTCTTCCACTCGAACACAGAGTCCCAGTTTCCTCCCGGATTCGCGCGCGTCGCATACCCAACACGGTATCCAGGTGCAAGCTGGACGCGGAGTGACCAGGCTTTTGCGGGAGATGGGCGCTTATGACCCGGGTTGACCGCCACAGCACATGCCTACGGGGGATTTTGGGCCCTGCAACGCCCAAAAAGCGCTCCCAGCAATCTCATTTCACCTAGATTTTGTCATATTCGCGTCTACTGTGGCCAACTTGAGCCAACTCGAGCCGCCATATACCCCCCCATTCGCACGATCCAGCGTGAGAATGAGCCGAGCTGATCTGATTTCGGCCACCCTGCGAGATAGTCTGGGTCAGATCCGTACACCTCGGCGGGAAACCTCACGGAAACGCGCTCGGGCATCCGGAGAGTGCTTGGGTTTGCAGTCGTCGTGTGGCTCGCTTCGTCGTGATCTCCGCGGGCGTTGCTGCGAGGTTGTCAGACTGCCAGGCCAGAGGCGTGTGAAGTGTTGCGCGCCCTCGCTGCCTGATGAGGCGCGACCGGCGCGACCAGCGCCACCGAGCCCTGAAGCGATAGTGTCGACGAATCCAGCAGTAAGACGAGCTCAATGTCGATGGAATCGACGTTGAAGCGCCCGCAATGTCGATGAATCCAGCATCGAGGGCCTCCGAACGTCAGCTCCGGCAGAATCCCCGACGGGGAGCTTTCGCGGCGAACCGCATGGCATAATATGGCGCAGCTGACTCGCAGGTGTACGCGTTTTCAGTGATGAGTCGGGTGCGCGATGCAGTTCACGTGAATCTCGACAGCGGGAGCCGGATCGTTAGTGTCGACGAAATGGACACTAACCCCGTGGTCAATGTCGAATTGAGTGGCATTCAGCACGCGACGATGTCGGTTTGGTCGGCATTGACCGCCTGCGAGACCGGAATCTCAGGAACCGCAGATTCGTTTCCGCGTCTGTGAGCGGCGGGCGAATGGGCGACGGGCGGGATGTTGCCCTCCGCGATGCCAAGGCAATGCTCCATGCACAGAGTAGAGGACTTCAACGATTCGGCGCCTGGGCTTACTCGGGACAGAATCCTCGAGACTGGCCCTAAGAAGGTACTCGGAGCTGCAGCAATGAGGGCAGCTCTTCGAGAAGACGTTGAGTTCGATGTGGTGAACGCAGAAGGCATACCCCTCGTCGGCGAGGCTATGGACGGCAATGAATCGGACAAGATCTGGAACAGGCGAGCAATTGAGGAGCTGGTCGAACAGTTCATAAGCGCCTCAATGAGCCAGTGCATGTGGCTGATGGCGCTCGGACTCTTTCGGAATCAAAGCTGTTCCCGGACAAGATGTTCCGCGCCCTGGGAGTGTCGCCGTCCGTCTATGTTACGGCCCCACGGAGCGTTCGATTTCCTTGAAAAACGAGCGGTTGAACGCCCAAGGATGCTGAATACGGGATACAGACAAGCGGCAGAATCAGAACCCTGCTTGCCCATGACTACTTGCCATGACCCGCACGATGGCGACCGCACCGTGACCTCTTGCCATTAGGGAATCTCGTCAAGCAGAGTGTCAACCCGCTTATGAGCCTCCTTTCACCGCATTGACATCCTTCTGCACTGTTCACCGTTCCTAGTCAATCTGTGTCTTGCAGATGGTTGACGATGTACTGGATGATATGCTGATTATTCAGTATGATGTCATCAGGCGATCTGAAAGGAGGGGTTACAGTGGCATCACGGATTGGGGAGTTGGTCCGGCGCGAACGGGAAAAGAGGGGTTGGAGTCAGCGCAGGCTCGCCGAGGTATCCGGCCTGGACAATACGAACGTATCCAAAATCGAAACGAGTAATCGCAGACGACCAACGGCAACAGCCCTTGAGAAGCTGTCTGGGGCCTTGAACATACCGCTTGCAGCAGGCGTTTGTCGTTAGCATGCAACGGTCCGTGCCTGTCGCACCAACCTTGCCTTCCTATCGGGGACAAAGTCAGTTTCCCGGAGGTTTTGGGGTTCTTGTGACCTGAGCGGTTCCGGGTCCGAAGCTGAGAACTCGCCTTGTGCTATGATGTATGCAGATGCACAGGGGGGACGCCGATGCACAGGATCATGATAGTCGAAGACGATGACAAGATTGCCGACATCCTCTCGAGCTATCTAGAGAGGCATGGTTACGAGCCCGTCAGGCCGTCAAGCTTCCGCGACATCAAATCGGAGTTCCTTGCCATCTGCCCCTGCCTAGTGCTCCTAGACATCAACCTTCCTTATATGGACGGCTTCTACTGGTGCCGGCAGATACGTACCGTATCGAACGCGCCGGTGATCTTCATCTCCGCCCGCTCAGGCGACATGGATCAAGTCCTCGCTCTCGATAACGGCGGCGACGACTATATCACCAAACCACTCTCCATTGATGTCGTGATAGCCAAGGTTCGCGCCGCGCTCAGGCGAGCTTACGGCGAATACTCCGCTCAGGCCGAGTCCGACCCAGATGTATACGAAATCGAAGGACTCTATCTGTATCGCGGCAAGAGCGTGGTGGAGTGGCAAGGTGCGCAGGTGTTCCTAACGCCCAAAGAGTTCCGATTGCTGGACCTGCTGGCGCGCCGATTGGGGCAAATCGTTCCCCGCGACCGCCTACTCGAAGCCCTCTGGGACGATGTGGAGTTCGTAGACGACAACACCCTCACTGTGAACGTCACGCGAGTGAGGCACAAGCTCCAGACGATTGGCGTGACTGACGCCATCGGAACCATCCGCGGCAAGGGATACAAACTCGCACCTGCATGGAACGCTGGGCATTATAGCCCCGGCCGATGCGAGGGCGGGAACGAGGGATCCGTATGAGTATCCTCGATTACCTGGGGAGCCGAGCCACATTCATCATCTTCCACCTGCTCGCAGGGGCGCTGGGCATCGCCGTCATCCAGTTGGACCTGCTTCGGACAGGCGAACGCGGGCTCACCCCCGGTTCGGCAGCGTACATCGTGGTGCTCCACACAGCAGCGCTCATCGTCGCTCTGGCCATCGACTACTCTCGGCAGCACGCATTCTTCCGCCGCGCCCGGGCGATCGCAGCCGGGCCCGACCCCCTGGCCCACGTGCCATCCCTCCCTATCGCCAGCACCGCCGAACAGCGTGTCCTATCACAGCTGGCAAATGCAGCCTACACGTCCCACACCGCAGAGATCCTGAGGCGCGAGGAGCAGTCGCAGATGCACATCGATTTCACTAACCGATGGGTCCACGCCATGAAGACCCCGGTCTCAGTTATAGACCTCCTCGTCCAGCAGTCGAGGGAGGTCTGGTCTGTGGATGAAGCCCTGACGCTTCTCGACAGCATTCAGGAGGAGAATGAGAAGATCGCCCACGCCCTCGAAACGATGCTGGGCATGGCCCGGCAGGAGCGGTTCTCCCTGGACCTCCTGCCCGAGCAGGTAGACCTGACTGAAGTCGCGCGCAACGTGGTGAACAAGCACAGAAAGGAATTCATCAGGTACTCCATCTACCCGGTTGTCGAGTGCCATGCCCCCAACTCCATCGTGGAGACAGACGAAAAGTGGATCACATTCGTCGTCGATCAGCTCGTGTCAAATGCGATTAAGTACACTCGGGTAAACCGGCATGTAGCTGCGATTGACGATTGCGTCCCCGAAAGCGGCAGGCGAGTTCAAATTCTGATCGATGAGCCCCCGATCGATGCTCGTGCCCGGATCGCCATGCTCCCGCCGGCTGTGACGCTGACAGTTCGTGATCACGGCATCGGAATCCCCGCGCAGGATCTTCCGAGGATCTTCGACCCCTTCTTCACCGGCGAAAATGGGCGCGTCGTGCCCGAGTCAACCGGCATGGGCCTCTTCCTAGTCCGAAGGATATGCGCCGATCTCGGCCACACCGTCACCGCCCAGTCCCAGCCGGGGCAGGGCGCCGCCATGAGCGTCACATTCTCCACAACCTCCGTCACACACGGCATAACCGCGACTGTGTAGCCGCAGCCGTGCAATCCCAACCTTGCGACAATGTAAGGCTGCACCGGCCTTCTCGTAAGCCTGCCAAATGGAGACATTCGAGCCAGCCCTGTATACTCATAATCGAAACCTCAACATGCAACACGCAAGGAGGGACTCTGAAGATGGCGGTCCTCACCGCACACGCTCTCACGAAGGTATACGGCTCGCCCAAGGGCGCGGCGACCACTCGTGCCCTGAACGGTCTGAGCATGGAGGTAGACGCGGGCGAGTTCGTC
Source organism: Clostridia bacterium (assembly GCA_034926675.1). Classification (NCBI taxonomy): domain Bacteria; kingdom Bacillati; phylum Bacillota; class Clostridia; species Clostridia bacterium. The sequence goes on from JAYFQW010000042.1 coordinate 29,709, forward strand.
GGGGTCATGGGACCATCCGGAAGCGGCAAGACGACTCTGCTCAACGTGCTGGCGACCATCGATGCGCCCACGTCCGGGACTGTAGAGGTGAACGGCACATCCCCCGGGAAGCTTCGCGGCGATCAGCTGGCGCTCTTCCGCCGCCGCCAGCTCGGATTCGTGTTCCAGGACTTCAACCTACTCAATACGCTTTCGGTTCGCGAGAACATCGCGCTCCCGCTGGCTCTGGATAACGTGCGCGCCGACGACATCGACCGCCGGGTTGAACAGGTCGCAGTCCGCCTGGGCATCAGCCACATACTGGACAAGCGCACCTACGAGATATCCGGCGGTGAACAGCAGCGTGCGGCTATCGGACGGGCCATAGTTCCAAGGCCCGCGATCTTGCTCGCCGACGAGCCCACCGGCAATCTCGACTCCAAGTCGTCTCACGGGGTCATGCAGGCCTTCCGGGACCTCAACGAAAAGGACGGCGCCACGATCCTGGTGGTCACGCATGACCCGTTCGTGGCGAGTTTCTGCCGGAGGATCGTGTTCATCAAAGACGGCAAGGTTTTCTCGGAACTCAGGCGGGGCGCCGACGGTCGCCAGGCCTTCTTCCAGAAGGTTCTGGACTCTTTGAGCGTACTGGGAGGTGAGTTCAATGACGTTGCTGCGTCTCGCGTATAGGAACGTTCGGGAGAACCGGCGCACCTACTTCGGCTTCCTCGCCAGCAGCGTCTTCGCCGTCGTGGTGTTCTACCTCTTTGCTGCATTTCGGGCCCTGCCGGCGGTGGTCGAAGGCCACTATCCCGGCGCCCGTAGCGTTGCCTCCGGACTTCAAGTATGCCAGTATCTGATCATAGCGTTCTCAATCTTCTTCACCCTCTATTCGAATTCCGCGTTTGTGAAGTCGCGCAAGCGGGAACTGGGCGTGCTCGCTCTGCTGGGCGCACAACGCCGGCAGTTGAGCCTGCTTCTGTTCGGCGAGAGCATAATCGTGGGGATCACGTCCATAGCAGCCGGGCTCGGCTTAGGCGGATTGTTCGTCAGGCTATTCGTGATGGCGATCGATAGGATCCTGATGTCCCCCGAGCCGCTCCCGTTTGTGATCCAATTTGGCCCGATATTGACCACAACCTTCACCTACCTGGCATTGTTCGTCGTGATCAGCGCGCTCAATATCGTCTCGATCAACACGAGCCAGGTCATACAGCTCGTAAAGGCCCCCGCCAAGCCAAAGACACCGCCCGTCTACTCCCGGCGCCTCGTGGCGCTTGGCATCGCATTCCTAGCATCAGGATACGCCGTGGCATGGACAGTCTCGGAAGTAGGGGTAGTTGTGGCCTTCCTGCCGGTAACAGCCATTGTGTGCGTTGGGACTCATATCCTCTTCACACAGGCCAGCGTGGCCGTGCTCCGCCGTCTCCAGCGGCGCAAGTCAGTCTACTACAAGCAGACCAACCTGCTCACCATTTCCGACTTGGTCTTCAAGATGAAGGACAACGCGCGCATCCTCGCGCAAGTGGCCATCTTAAGCGCAGTGGTGCTAACCGCTTCAGGGGTGATCTACACTCTCGGCACGGGCCCGGCGGAGGATGCGAAAAATCGCTACGCTAGAGCCGTCTCGTTCGTTCTGCCGGCTACTCACGACTCAGTGCGCATTGCCCAACACTTCAGAGACCGCCTGGTCGCGGCCGGAGCGGTGATCACAGACTCGGCGATCATGTCGGCAATACAGGTTGAAGTTCCCGACATATCCAAGAAGGCCCCAGGGCTCATCGTGCCGGCGGACGACTACAACCGATGGGCGCGCGAGACGGGAATGCTTGAGGCCCATCTGAACTATGGGCATGTCGTGCGCATACTCCGGAACCCGGAAAGCCGCACGCGCCCCGATGACGCGGGGCAGATTGTCCACGCCATAGCAGGGGCAACCGACCTGGCGTTCGTAACAGACGGGGCAATTTCGGCGCCGCTCGTCAGCGGAATGGGAGATGCGGCATTCCTCCTGGTGTGCGACAACGGCCGGTTTGCCGAGCTCATGCGGGATCTGCCCGCAAAATGCCAGGAAACCTGGTTCAGCTGCGAACTGTCCAATTGGAAACGAGCCAGGAAGGCGGAACAGGCCGCAATGGAAGCGTTCCCGCAGGGATATCCAATGGCATACGCGTCCCGCGTCAAGGAATACTCGCAGATGATGGCATCACTCAACATGCTAATGCTCGTCGCGATGTTCGTGGCGTTCCTCTTCTTCCTGGCGGCAGGGTCGATGCTGTACTTCAGGTTCTTCCTAGAGATCCAAGAAGACCAGGCAAGGTACGTCGCCCTCCGTCGGATCGGCCTCTCGTGGCGAGAAATCCGTGGAATCGTGACCCGGGAGATGGCCGTGCTGTTCTTCGCTCCCTGGGTCGTCGCGTTCGTGCACCAGATGGTCGCGCTGCGTTCGTTCTCGACCGTTACGCCGATGATGCCCATAGAAGTCTGGAAGTATGGCGCGGCCGCCGCCGGGATCTTCCTTGCCCTGCAGACAGTCTATTTCCTGCTCGCGCGGGGCGCCTACCTCCAGGAACTGGCCCCGGCTGTGAAGTAAGTAGGTGAGGCCCATGTTTCATTGCCAATAGTCGGGCTGGGCTACAATGGCCAGATGCCGACCGTTCTGGTAGAATAGTGGTTACAGCTATCTGCTTCATCGCCTCGTCGCTGAACAAGCAGTCCTGGGCTCCGAGGCTGATCCTCGTCGGAGGAGGCTGAATGGTGGACGAGACCATATTTCCAATAGCCAGGTTTCTTCTTACGCGCGACATGCTCGAAAACGGCACGATCCCGCTGGATGGCGAAGTGGCCCAAGCCCTGTCCCGCAAGCCCAAGGTGATCCGGATGGGGATCGCCACGCCTAACAGCGAGCCCGTACCGGCCATCGCCCACTGGTCGGAACGCGTCATACGTTGTCCAAAGCTCAAATCGCTCATCGGGGATACGACACTCTTCGCCGCTGGTGAGGAATGGTTCCTGCTGTGCGCAGTTCGCAACGTCTCCGGCATATTCGTGATTGTCCTGGCGCGTGAAGCGTGGATATGGTGGAACGAACTTGAGGAAAGAAGCACGTCGAGATCTGGCGGACGCGCTGACTTCCGGGATTCGTCCACCGCTCGGCATTCAAGAAGCAGCACGAGAGTGGGAAAAGCCGCGGCGCCGCGGCGCGCCCCTGCGCCATCGTCCGGGCAGCCGTCAGGGCCCGAGCCGGCGTCAGCACCCGAGTCGCATCCAGCCTCGACCGAGCCGGCGTCAGCGCCCGAGTCGCCTTACGAACCGGCGTCAGCATCCGATCCGGCGCCGCCCGACTTCGATGCAGAAGCCTGGAAATTGGTGGACACGCGGCTAATCTCGTCACCCGGCTCGCCTATCACGCTAGACAACCCGTCGGTGAAGGCGCTTGTCGCGCTGCTTGAATCCGGCGCGTTTGATACGATCGCTCAGTCGCGAGTGCATGGCAAATCGCTGCAACTCTCCATGAGCCCTGGCTTCGACCAGCTCCTGTCGCTGGACGCCGTTCGAGGAATCGTACCCTTTGAGTACCAGGTGGGCGTGGTCTGCCAGGTGCTGCAGAGGATGCGCGGGCGAGCAATCCTGGCCGACGAAGTCGGTCTGGGCAAGACCATCGAGGCCGGACTCATCCTGATGGAGTATATAATGCGCGGACTGGTACGGCGTGTGCTGGTGTTGTGTCCTCCGCCTCTGATCTCCCAGTGGCGCGGCGAACTCGAGTCCAAGTTTGGTCTGGGTTTCGTAGCATCCGACGACCCAGCGTTCGTCTCACAGCCTGATCCGTGGGCGTCAGAAGATCGGATCATCGCGTCCATCGATACCGCTAAGCGTGAGCCGCACTTCTCACGAATCGTCTCTACGCCATTTGACATGATCATCGTAGACGAGGCGCACCGCTGCAGGAACAAGAACACGCTGACGTGGAAACTCGTCAATAGCGTCCAGAAAAAGTACATACTGCTCCTGACGGCAACGCCCGTGCAGAACGACCTCTCCGAGCTGTTCAACATGATAACCCTGGTCCGTCCAGGCCAGCTCGAAACGGCGTCCGAGTTCTCCCGCAATTACATCACTCGCGGCGACAGGCTGAAACCCAGGAACGCGGCAGACCTCAGAGACCTCATGCGCGACATCATGATACGCAACAGGCGCGAGACGTGTGGGGTAGAACTGCCGCGAAGGCGCGCAGAGACGGTCCGAATCGCCCCGGACCCAGACGAAGCCAGTCTCTACGCCCGCATCACCGACGAAGTCCGCGGCCTATTCAGGGGCATGCATTCGTCCCAAGCCCACGAGCAACTGCGCCTGGCGCTCAAGACGCTCCAGAAGGAGGCCGGCTCCAGCATGCTGGCTGCAGCGCCCACACTCGACCGGCTGGCCGACACACTCAGATCCCGCGGCCGGGCCGAGGCGGCCGAGCACCTTGAGGACCTGGCAGATGTCGGAGTATCCATGCGCTCCTCGGCCAAGGCCGAGGCCCTGATCTCGCTGATCAAGCAGGCCCACACGAAGGTGCTGGTGTTCACCGGCTACCGGGCCACACTGGGTATGCTCGCCCGCGCGATGCGAGACAATGGCATATCGCACGCGGTCTTCTCGGGCGATATGTCTAGGCGTGAGCGCGACCGCGCCATAGAGGCCTTCCGTGGCGAAAGCCAGGTCCTGCTATCGACGGAAACTGGCGGCGAAGGCCGCAACATGCAGTTCTGCAACGTGATGGTCAACTACGACCTCCCGTGGAACCCAATGCGGATCGAGCAGCGCATAGGACGCATTCACAGGATAGGCCAGGAGAAAGAGGTCTACGTGTTCAACCTGTCAGTCGATGGAACGCTTGAGTCACACATCTTGGACGTTCTGGACGCCAAGATCAACATGTTCGAGCTGGTCATAGGCGAACTCGACATGATCCTCGGCAATATCCAGGACGAAGAGGACTTCGAGGACACGGTGATGGACATCTGGGCTGGCGCCGCATCCGAAGCTGAGGCGGCAGACGGCATGCGTGCGCTGGGCGACCGCCTGGCTCAGGCCAAGGCGGAATACCAGAAGACCCGGGACTACGAAGACAGGCTTTTCGGAACTGACCTGGGTACAGAACAGGAGCCGTAGAACGTCGGCGCCGCATAGATCTTCGGACGCGGAGTAATTGGGGTTTGGGTGGTGCGAGAACGCAATGGCAGCTGAACCCGTGACTACCGATCTCAAAGCTTACCTCATAGATCTGGCCGCAGCCGCCGGCGGCGTCGCTGACGCGGTAGATGACGATGTACTTGATCTCGCCCTGCCGGAAGGTGCGGCAACGCGCGCCGGTCTTCCCGAGTTCTTCACCGTAGCGCTCAGCCGCGACGCCGCAGACGAGACACAGGGCGCCGAATACGTAACGTATGGAAGCGCGATCCTCGACAAGCTGGTCGGAATGGGGCTCGACACCGGTCGCGCGCTTCGCCTCCGCGCAGCCTTGCCGCCAACCTCGATGAGGGTGCCCCCCAACCTGATGCAGTGGATACAGGACAGTGTCGTGTTTGAGAAATGCCGCCGCCCGGCCCTGGAGTCGACCGCCGTTGAACACCACCAACAGGTGGTGTTCAACTTCGTCCTCTCGTACGTGTCCGACGAGAAGCTCACCGATGACGTAATGATAGCAGTGGACCGCCACACGCTGGGCGACGACACCGGCCTTCTAGACGGCCAAACCAAAGTGTACTTCGCCGATGCAGGCACGGGGCGCGCCGACAACGCCGATGCTGCCGATTCCCAAGAGCTGTCGTGCCCGCAGGTGATCGTTCATCCATATTCCGAAGCAGCCACGGTGGCAGAGGGAATTCTGGCGGAGAGCGCGCTCCCTCAGTACATTAGCTATCAACGTCAGGCTGCGCTCTACTGCCGGCAAGAACTGGCTAAACTGCTCCGCTACTACCATGAGACCATCGAACAGCTGAAATCGCGGGAGGAAACAACGACGGACGGGGACCGCCGTGAGCGCCTCGCCGCAAAGATCCAGGCTACGCTGGCCGAGAAGGAACGCCGCTCCATGGACCTCATCGAAAGATACCACGTGTACGCCTCCGCCCGCCTCGACAGCGCTGCCGTGCGGATCATGCCCAAGGTCAGAGCGCGCCTGCAAGTGCAACATATGCGCGAAACCCTGCACCAAGACGTCTTCTACAACTTGGCCTCAAGCAGCGTAGAGCCCATCGCCTGCCCCATCTGCCACGCTAGAAGCGCAGTCGTGTTCCCCGCATCCGCCATGGCCGACGCCCCCGAGCATCTCGAGGGCCAGTTCGTATGCCCAAAGCATGTGGTCTAGGCTGAAGGGATTGATCAGCGCCGCGAGCCAGAGTGTCCAGAACCGCATCAGCGTCGGCGTCGGGACGAGTGGCCTTCGCCACACCGCAATACTGTCATAGCTGTATTATGGCATTGATATGCATTTGCCGCTGACGAAGCTGTTACTGCAATCCGGGCTGAAATGCCCAAGAGGTGCATGTGCCAATCCGCAGGCGAAGGGAATTCAGTTCAGTTCGCGAATAATCTGATTGAAGCCCAGCGTCCGCATTGGGTGAGCGGCATTCTAGCTGGGCCAATGGAGTGGAAAGATGCCTCGTTTCATCGGGAAGCCCGCCAGAGTTGAGTGTTCCGCGGGAGGAACTACGCCGACAGCATTCTCGTGGGACGAGACGGTCATCAGAGTGGTGGAGATCCTGGCCGAATGGCAGGACTTCGGTTTCGGCGGCGCCCACCCGTCCGCGAGAACCTGGAGAACCAGGCGCCACCGCAATTACTACAGAGTCCTTTGCCATGATGGGCGTACATATGAGTTATACCTCGACAGGGGCAGCGGACAACGCGAATGGCATGTGTACAGGCAAGTGGATTGAGTGCAGTCGCCAAACAGGCTTTCGTTGCCCTCTGGCCATGCCGTCCCGGGACCTACCAACAGTCATTATGCAGCAGCTACACAGTCGTATCAAGCGTCTCAGGCAGGCCTGCAAGCAGCGGAATGCGAATAACTGCATCAATTCCGACGGCAAACAGGAACACATACTGCGGGCCGAGGTGATCCCATATGAGACCGGACACGAAGGCCAGGGCGGCGCCGATGAGCATCTTGAAGAACCGCAGAATCGCCAGCCAGTCACTCATCCTCTCAGAAGGCGCAAGCTCGAAGGCCATGGCTTGCGTGACGACGAGTGTCATAGAGAACGCTCCCTGAAGCACGCCTGCAAGTATCAACAGACCTGGGCGCGAAGACCAGACAAGCAGCAAGTTGCTGGCCCAGAAGACAGGGGCAAGCGCATAGAGAACCTTCTTCCGTCCCTTCCTATCAGCCAACCTGCCCAGGGGAATGCCAAGCACCAGACCGATCACTGCAGCGGCAGTCACCATCGCTCCCAGCACGTACTGGTCGGCCATCTTCATCTCGCGCGCAAACACCTGAGTAAACGGAAGCACCATCCCAGTGGGCAGGTTGGCCAGACAGCATACGGCCACAAAGCGCCACAGATCAGGCCGCTCCCCCAACAGCGAAAGCGGATTGAGGCGAACTCGGAAGGCCTTCCTCTGCTCGGCCTGGTTCGCATGGCCAGAGCTGTATTCTGGCTGCGATAGCCGGGTGGATACGAGAAACAGCGATACGAGCGAAAGAGCTGAAGCAATCAAGAATATGGGCCTGATTCCCTGTGCGCTGACCCCGCCAAACCGGGTGACAAGCATCGCTCCGATTACCGGCCCGGCAAACCCCATCACCCCCTGCGCAAGACTCTCACAGCAGCCCATGGCAGTTGCCCGATCCTTGTTCAGAAGCGAACTCCCGCAGACGATTCCGCAGCTGTGGCTGGATGCAGTCGATCCACACCACCAGATCATGGCGCCCATGAGGGCCACAACCCAATTATTGGCCAACCCTGTAACCAGATACGAGAGGCCCGCTAAAGCCACACCGATCACGTACACTCGCTTTGTCCCGATCAAGTTGGCGGCAGTCGCGGACGCGAGCCCGAGCACAGCGCCGGCAGCCATGCCGGCGCTGTTGACCACACCCAGTTGCGTCCCTGTAGCCCCGAGAAGCGCTATGTACACACTGAGATACGGGAAAATCATCTGATAAAGCAGTCTATCTATAGACGCTCTGCACGCTGAGACTTTCCAATCGTGGGGTTGCCTCGATAAGAAGCGAATTGCCTGCGACAACGCGTTGGCCATTGACCTGCCCACATCCATTTCCGTCCGAACCCTGCGACTGCCAACCCCACTGACGCAGTCTGCAAGCCCTGCTAAGAGCATGGGACTGCCTCAGTCCAAATCTACATTCGAAGAAGTCGGCACCATGAATCCTATCACAGAATTCGACGCGTCAGCCCCGTCTCCAGGGACAAAATCGCCTGCCGATTGCCGTCGCAGGCGCGGGCCAATGCTGTTAAGCCAAGCTGAGTGGCTGAAAACGTCTCCAGAAAGCGAAAGCTGATGATTCCTGACTCGGCCAACCTATTGAGTCGCGGCATGAGGACAGGTGTCGCAAATATGAGCAGCATGCCTACTGCCTGCACCTTTATGTATCCAAACCTGAACGCCATGGGCGGATAGATTCCAAAAGCCGGGCAACTACTTAGCAGAAATACGTGCTCTGAGCTCAAGAATTCGACCGAGATCTCCTTCTGGTCGTTCTATTCGATTGCAAACGATTCGAAGCAGAGCTCGAAGGCAAGATGGTGGTTGTGGTCAAAGTCCAGAGGGGCGCCGCCTGCCCGTACTACCTTGCTGGAAAAGGCATCAGGCCCGAGGGCGTCTATGTGAGGCAGGGTGCGTCTACCGTTCCGGCGACCGAGAGCGCGATCTTGAAAATGATTAAGGAGACAGGCGGCGACAATTGCGAGACTACTCGTTCGCTCAAGCAGAAGCTGACTTTTGCTAGCGCGGAGAAAGCATTCAAGGAAGAGAACATTAAATTCGGCGCGGAACAGAAGAGAACCCTCGGCATCATCGGGGAGGACGGTGCGTTTTCGAACCTTGGCCTGTTGCTTTCCGACCAATGCATACACACCGTAAAGGTTGCCGTTTTTGAAGGCAGCGGCAAAACAGTCTTTAGGGACAGAGCGGAGTTCTCGGGTTCGCTGCTAAAGCAGCTCAATGATGTCTATGAGTACATCAATCGGTACAACCGAACAAGAGCCGAGTTTTCGGGATTGAAGCGTATTGATATGCGTGATTATCCGCCGGAGGCTGTACGCGAGGCGCTGCAAAACGCGATTGTTCACCGTGACTACTCATACAGCGACAGCGTCCTCATCAGCATTCTTGATGACCGCATCGAATTTGTCTCGCTCGGCGGGCTTCCGAAAGGCATAGCGTACAGCGACTTGATGCTGGGCGTTTCCGTCCTGCGCAATAATCGACTTGCTGATGTGTTCTATCGTCTGCACTTGATAGAGGCGTTCGGCACAGGAATGCCGAAAATCATGGAATGCTATCATGGGCAAGAGGCACAGCCGGCTATCGAGATCTCAGACAACGCCTTCAAGATAACGCTGCCCAACACGAATTTCCGGCGCGAGGTTTCCGTTGAGGATGACAGCCTTTCAGATACTGAGCGCAAAGTCATGGGCTATTTGATAGGACGCGATAGCGCTTCAAGGAAAGAGATAGAAACGGCTATGGGACTCTCGCAGAGCCGGACCATCCGTGTGCTTAATGCTCTTGCCGACAGACAACTGGTCTCTATACGCGGCAGCGGCAAAAACACAACATGTGCTGTTGTGAGTAGGTAGGACCCACCTCAGCACAGGCCGCCGCATGCCTGCAGCTTGTCTCGTGTGTTGGGGCACTGATCCTGATTGAGGGCAAGATCGCCGGAAAGGTTCATGTCGCGCCGGGCTTGGTCTTGAGCATGATCTCGTGGGTTTTCTTTGGTTCCCCGATGGCCAAGCGGGATAGAATAGCCTTTTGAGCTGGGGTTATCTCTGTGCGTTGGACAACTCGGCCATGTCTTCAGGGTGACGATCAGCGAGAAGCCTAGCCAGCGTAGCACGTATGCCGAGCTTCTCCCAAAGCTGCTCAAGCACCCAGGCGCCGCCCAGAGCCCTATCGGAGTTGACTGTTGCTGATCCAATATCGAACCAGACTTGCCCGTTTTCGCCCATCCGCAATCAGAGGATCCGAGCTACACAGCTTTTGGACTGTCGCTTATGCCTCATCGTTGCCGCGAGGCTTGTGATTAGGTGGTCGCGCAGCGTCAGGCAGAGGATATTGCATCCTGCCAAGCTCGGAGGTTTCTTCCACAGAGACTTCTAAAACCGAATGCCGAACAGACCGCCATCCTCAGTTGCATCAGTGAGAGTCACGGGCAGCACATGTTCGCGCACATCAAAGCCTTCTACGGTCTCCTTGAAGGCATCGTCTTCATTCAAAGTAACGATGTACTGGAAGCCAAGCTCTTCGGCGGTTTCGGCCCCCGCCTTCAGGGCACTGATAATCTGTCGCCCGTCCACCCCGTCGAAGAGATGGCTGTCATGTATCAGGAACCCAGGTCCAATGGCGCGTTTGGCGCACAAGCGCATGAGCATCATATCAAAACAGAATATCTGCATGTTCTTGATGCCCTTGCTGCGCGAACCCTGCATCTGAATGCCAAATACAGGACCGTTCGGAGTCGTGTCTACCTGCATGCTTCCAGCCGACTCGTAAAGCCGCCCGGATGTCTCCTCAAAGGCGAGGATCGCATCAGCAAGGCGTTGCCCTTCCTCAGAGAAATCCCGTCGCAGGCGCAGGGTCAGACGATTCCGTTCAATCTCCAGCTCGTTTTGGGCGCCCTCGAGCTGCTCCGCAGCCTCGAATCGCTGTCGAAGAGATTCAGCATCCGCTTCAGCTCTGCCCACTTCGCCTTGCAGCCAGGAGAACTGCTCCAATGCGCCATGGCTGCGAAGGATGACCATAATCTCCGATCTGCGCTGGTCCAGCTTCGCCTTCTGCTGCTCTCGGGACTCCAAGCGCTGCTTGGCTGAGGAGAGCTCGCCGGAAAGGTAGTCTCGACGATTGCGGATCACCGATTCATGGAAACTGCGGACTTCGTCGTAACGCCTGACAGCTGTGCCTGGGAGAACGATGCCGGCCTCAGCATATGTCGATTCTAGATCAGCCAAAGAGGGCGGAGCTTCCACATGTAACGCAATCTCCAAGTCGCGAATCATGGCGATGTCGATCGTGTTGTCATTGGCAAGCTTGTTCAAGTCTCGCGTGATCTCATCTGCTTCTGTTTCCAGTTCCCGATATTGCGGCAGCACCCGGAACGATCCCATCTGCGATTTGAGTTTGCCCAAACGCGCTTCGGCCACGGTGAGCTGCGTTCGCAGATCAGACGCTTTGCCGATCACGCTACCGAAAGCCCCGGCGCCTGCCGCCTTTTTCAGTTCTGCCAAGGTCTTTTCGCGATCCCGCACCTGTTGCCAGTCGCTCGCTATCTTCCAGTCAAGACCCAACAGAAACATGAGCGCCACTTGATAATCTCCGACCTGCTGCATCGTCGCCTGTTTTTCAGGCGTGGTGAAAGCGCCACTGATCTGTCGCCGAACGAAGTAGGCAAAGAGCGACCGAAAAGTGGGGGCGCGTCCCGCAGCGTCCTGTCCAGCATTCAAGCCAAACACACTCTCTCCAAGTGCCTCAACCCACTCTTTGATGGTGATTCTGCATATGTCCCCCGCGAAGCCAGAGCCCGATACCTGAAGCTTCGACTTAGCACTGCCGCTGCGCTCCACTGACACCCTCTCGCCTCCGAGATCGAACTCCATGCCGAAGGACTCGTTGACCAGAGCCTCCGTACGAAAAGGCGAATCCTTCCCGGCATCTGCACCGGTGAGAAAATGCACAATCTCGATCAGACTTGTCTTGCCCGCCCTGTTACGCGTCTGTTTACTGGTCGCTCCCTGTTCTTTCTGGGCGATGAGTATATTCAGGCCAGGGCGAAAGTCCAGGCATTTGAAGGTCGGGAGGGTGCTGTAGATTCGCTGAATCATGGTTTCTTCCTCCTAAGAAGGCCTTCATCCAGTTGAACGGCGCCCATGAGAAACAGAAGATCCAGAGCCAGAATAAACTGGTCGAACTTCAAGGGCGTGGCTGAATGCTGTGCCTCTTCACCTCGGCGATGCAGCTCTTCCCAAACAGCCGAAACAGTCTTTGGTTGACCTAAGTGCTGCAAAATGCCGACCCCTACGGTGAGAAGAGCACGGTCCTGTGAAAGGTGCTTGGAAGGAAGAATCATGACTCGTCCCCCCGTGCTTCCTCGAAAATGTCGCAGCTCTCGAAGTAGTAAGCCATCACGGCAAGCACAGCCAGCTGGTGTTCAGGAGTGCCTTGATCATCGCCCCCAACCCAAACCTGCAGCTCGGCGAAGATCTCATTGGGCGAGAATCTGCCGCGCAACGACTCATACTTGGTCCGAAACGACTGCGCGATCCGCTCTCCGAGGGTCGCGTCATGCCACCGGCTGTAGAATTCGTCCACCAATGGCGCTTTTGCCATGCCGGCCTTCAACAGAGCCGCAACGCTTTCCGATAGGGCATTAGCTTTGATTTTGCCCATCGGAACGTCCCTCACCGGTTGCACGAATGGGACAGCCTGCTCCCCGATTCTCTCGAGAACCACCTGTATGTCCCTGAATCCCAGCCTGGCCCGTGCTTCATCGGTTGGCGCAAATCCGAACCATAACTGGAGATCGTCAGTTGAAAGACGTCGAAAAACCAGGCGGAGCTCCTCCAGTCCCCATGTTTCCAGCTTGATTCCAGTATTGGCTTTCTCCAATTCCAATATTAGCTTCTGCACATGCGGAGGCAATCCATCTGTTCCATTGTGGACGAATACCCATTCATCGAAGTACACACCCCAATGAATTCTCGCTCCTTCGAAATCCTCGCGGATCTTGGGAATGGCCACGGACTCCTTCATCTCGTTGGGCGCGTACACCTGAAACAATCGTCGTTCAGACCTGAGGAACCCATCATTCTTGCGGTCTCCCCGGTTGCCCCACGGACGGCAGGCCATGAAGTCCGCCTTGTAGGCGAAGCCCATCAGTCTCTCAAAGAAATCCTGAAACGCGTCTCCCCTTGCCCGAAGAAAGGCGATCTCAAACTTATGCTCGTAGAAGGCTTGTTGAAGGTTCATATTCGAGAGCCCCCGTTCGGCTTGTGCTCGCCTGAGGCACTGGTGGTTGCTTCTTCCCCAATTGGTGATTGTCCTTTGCGCCGCGCAGGATTGGCCTCCAGCATGAGGATTCTGTGGCAATCTCGATAAACCTTCCCAATTTCCAAAGGTTTTCGTGGTAAACTGCAGGACCGCGGGTCATCGGTCAATAGGTGATGGCAAGAAAGCGATACCAGGCCTTGCGAGCCGCAGTCGTTACGCGCACCGTTGCCCGGCCGATTTGGATTAACACCGCCCAACCGCCATGCTATGCGCTCAGCTCCCTCGGTCGCTCGAGGACATGGATCTGGCGATCACAAACTCCAGCTTCGCCATGGAAGCCAAACTGGTACCTACAAGGGATGCGTTCCTTATCGAGGACAGCGATTTTCCCTATGCCAACGTGCTTGCCGTCAGTAATGTCGACAAGGACAACCCTGCATTGAGAGAGCTCGCCCGGGCGCTCACGTCGAAAGAGGCAGCGGAGTTCATCGCGAAGGAATATCGAGGATCAGTGGCGCCGGCATTCGACCTCAACTTCTAGACCTGCGGTTTCTCGTTCTGCGCGACAAAGGGCTGGGCCGATCGGCCCAGCCTTCTGTGTTCACCCTGCCAACCGTCAACTGCTACGGCTCGGTGCGTCAGCGTATCTGCACACACACGTCGCAGGTGCTCTCGTCGGGATATGATTCGAACCCCTCCGGGCCCACCTCGAAGCCTGCTTTCCTGCCCCACGCGTGTATCTCACCCCAGGCGGCCTGGATCTGGGGCACGTCCATTGGAAGATGCACCACTCCGTAGAGCGACGGACACAACGTCACGCTGTCGAACCCGTCGGGGACTGAATTGCCCTGCGGCAGCTTGGCGCCTGCCAGATACGTGAAGGCGCCTGACGACGAGTCGTAGCAGGCACACACGCCATAGAGAGGTTCGAGGCAGCACACGCCGAGCGCCTTCCGTAAAGCTTCGGCCTTTCCGGTCTGCCAGAACTCATCCCAGAACCGGGGTATCACATCCTTCGGCGCCGATACTGAAGTGCGAAGGGCGAAGCCTACGAACGTGATCTCGTCCAGTTGACGAACTTGGATCTCCCTGTCTGACCGGCTCTGATGACTTCGCAATCGGCCCACCCTGGCGCGCACTTCCTCGATGTGCGCTTCTGCCGCGACTCGCGGGTCTCTCAGCTCTATCATTCGCTTGCACGGGACCGAATCGCATTCCCCGCAGGCATCAAATCCTCTGTTCGCAGAGCACTCGAAAAGTTCACATGCATCGATGCCAACGTCCTTCGTCCATGAAGGCCTTCCCGCGACTTCAATGCATCCACCGCAGCTTTCTCCAAAAGCATCGCACTCGCTGCAAAGAAGACCACATACACTCAGCATCATCAGCGCCTCCCTTCATCGCATGGTGAGAATAGTTCCACACCGGTGCGAGTACACCTCTCACGTGTGCTCAGCCAGAGGCTATCTCGTTGCCCGCGGTGAAAGACCATGCCCACTCACTCCCCGCCTTTCGCATTGCATGTTCTGCGATGCCGGCAATCTCCGTCTTGCCGCGCCAGCCCCCGTTCGCGAGAGCAGCCCTGACCGCCTCGTGGCCGATATCGGCGCAGCGCGAGGCTTCCCGGAAACGGTTGATCGTTCCCTCGTCCTTGATCAGCCAAAGCCTGCCCACAGTAATGTAGAGATCGCGCTTCCCATCAGCATAGAGGAATGGGGCGGGTGCTTTGACGCCGTACGATACTATATGATAGTATATGATACAATAGCAACCGAACAGGAGGGGTTTGAGTGGCTTACACCAGCAATGATCGGCTTATGACCGTGTCCGAGGTGGCCGACTGCCTCAGGGTGTCAGTGCCCACAATATGGCGTTGGCTGCGACAGGGCAGCATCATGGGCATCAAGATAGGCAAGAGCCGAAGAATTCGTTGGAGCGAGGTGGTTCGGTTCGAAACCGGAGGAGCGCACCAGATCCGGGAGGTGCAGCCGACATATGGGTCTCCTCAAGACGATGCCCATCGCCTCTCCATGGTCGCGGAACTCCGCCGGCGCCTGCAGGCCACCGAAAGCCCGGATTATCCCGGCAGTTCTGCGTTGCTCGAGATCAGGCGGGAAAGAGCCGATAAGCTGTGGAACAAGCAAGACCAAGAATAGGCTGGAGGAGACTATACCGTGTCGGAGAGAGCGAGATTTGAAAGCTGCGTGTGCGTAGATGCAAGCCTGGTCGTAAAGTGGCTTGTGAGTGAGCCCGATTCCCTGCAGGCCCTCGACGTGCTGGAAGAATGGATGCGGCAGGGCGTCAGGATGATAGCCCCGTCCCTCATCGACTATGAGGTGGCCTCGGTGTTGCGAAAACTCGCAGCCAGGGGCAGCGTCAGCGTCGATGAGGCACGTCAGCGCCTGCACCTTTTCGAATCTCTTGCCATCCAGCACGTAAGTCCCCCCTTCCTCCTCAGGCGCGCCTGGGAGATGGCGAATCGCCATGGCCTGTACACCGTATATGACGCATCATATGCAGCCCTGTCTGAACTCACAGGAACCAGGCTGTACACGTGTGATGAAGCACTGATTTCAGCCCTGGGCTGGTCTCCCGATATGATCGTAAACCCCCTCGCCAAGGCCTGACCTGCATCCTGTGGGCGATGACCGATCTATCCCTTCGTGGTCGAATACAAGCCTTCTCTACTTGGGCACGATCCCATGAAACGGTGTTGACACGTGGAAAAGGATTAGCCATAATGGTGATGGACAATGTAACCGTTTTCAATATCAAGATACGGGAGCAGAAGCAGATGAAATACACCATCACGGATGTTGCTGATAGGGCCCGCGTGTCGGTGGCCACGGTTTCTCGTGTGCTCAACCACAAAGATACGGTCAAAGAGGAGACCAGAGATAAGGTCATTGCCGTGATCAAGGAACTCAGCTATACTCCCAACTTCGCAGCGAAGACGTTGCGCAACAACCTGATCAACACCATCGGCGTGATCGTGCCCGACATCTCGGCATCTTTCTATTCGGAGATAATCAAAGGCATCGAGAACAGGGCTAATGAGATGAGCTTCCGCCTGATAGTGTGCGACGCGCAGAACAGCAAGTCGAAGGAGAATGACCACATCAGGTTCCTATATGACGGCAGCGTGGATGGAATGGTGTTCGTCGTGCCCCAGGTTGCCGATGACGATTTGGTGCATCTCCACGCTGAGAACATGTCCATAGTGGTGTTTGGAAGGAACATGGAGCAGCACGGCATCCCTTCCATCACTGTCGATAACGTCTACGGGGCCTACCAGGCAGTGAGGCATCTATGCTCCCACGGCTTTGCCAGGGTGGCGTACATAGGCGGGATAGAGGCGGAGAACGACTACGACCACCGTGCGAGGCTCCACGGTTTCAAGAAGGCGCTTTCGGATTCCGGCATTGAAATCCACGATGAGTACATTGAGAACGGCGGTTACTCAGAAGAGGGCGGAAGCAGCGCTTTTGTACGTCTGATGAGCCTTCCAGAGCCCCCAAACGCCATCTTCTGCGCCAATGACGAAATGGCCCTCGGCGTGCTGCGGGCTGCGAAGAAGCGCAGCATCGACATACCCCGGCAGTTGGGTTTGATCGGTTTCGACAACATACGTATCTCTCAGTACACTAGCCCCGCTCTCACCACAGTGAGCCAGCCGACCTATAACATCGGCGTGCTCCTTGGCGAGCAGCTCATAGCGCATCTCACCGACAGGGAAAGGGGACGGAGGAACACCAATCTAATCCTGAGGCCGGAGCTGATTGTGCGTGAGTCGTGCGGTTGCTAGAGCCATATCATTTTCGCGAGTAATGAAACCGATACCAAAGGGAGGGATGACGGGGAAAACAGCGTGATGCGAGGCACTGATTCATGTGGCGGAACCGAGAACGCGAGAACTAATAGGGAGGTAAGTGGTGCATGATCAAACGGTTTGCGAGTCTCCTGGCGGTCATCTTCTTGATGGCCTGCCTGCTGACGCCCATGGGTATTGCCGCTGCAAAGGGCGCCGTATCATTCTGGGTGTACGAGCCCGAGCTGAAGCGGGAACAACTCGAGAAGGCAGTTGCGTTGTTCGAGCGCGAGACCGGTTATGATGTAGAGATCACATACATCCCCAAGAGCGATTTCAACACCAAGCTGAACACTGCCATCGCGACCGGGCAGGCCCCGGAAGTCTCATACCTCGATCAACCTCTGGTGCCGAGGTTCGCGGTGGACGGAATCCTTCTGAACCTCGATCCGTATGCTGACGGCAAGACCGGGATAGACAGGAGCAAGTACTATCAGGGCGCCCTGAACACAAACGTGGTGGGCAAGAAGCTCTACGGCCTGCCGCTCAATCAGACCTGCGTGGCGCTGTACTACAACCGAGACCTCATCAAGACCCCTCCCACCACCTGGGACGAGTGGATCGACATGGCCAAGAAGGTGTACAAGAAGGGCCAGATTGCGGCCATGGAAGTGCCCCCGGGCGGCGGCTGGGGCGCCTGGCTGTTCCCCGCCTTCGTGGCGTCGGCCGGCGGTCGGATGGTCAGTGACGACGAGACCAAGGTGGCATTCGATGAGCAGCCCGCGATAGACGCGCTCAAGCTGTGGCTGGAGATGAGGAAGTATTCTGACAAGGAAGTGCAGGATAGCGCTAACTCCTTCCAGAATGGCCTTGTGGCAACGAAGATATCCGGCCCGTGGGAGATAAGCGGGTTCCGCCAGAACTTCCCCAACCTCAAGTTCGGCGTTGCCCTGGTGCCGGCGAAAACTAAGGACGGCATCCACGCGTCCAACATCGGCGGCGAGAACCTGGTGATCTACAAATCGGCTAAGAACCCGCAGGCAGCATGGGAGCTGATAAGGTTCCTTACATACAGGCCGGAGAACGCCATCCTCTGCGCGGAGGTCACGGGCAATTTTCCTGTGCTTCTCGAGGCAGCACAGGACGACAGGTACCGCAAGGATGAGTCGCTCAAGGTATTCCTCAAACAGATGGAGACTGCTCAGGCCAGGCCGAGGATGACATCATGGCTGAAGATCAACGACGAAATCGTGGGCAAGGCGCTCGACCAGGCACTCTCGGGCGAACTCAGCCCGGAGGAAGCCCTAAAGCAAGCGGCCAAGAAGGCCAATCTGCTAATCCAGAGAGATAAGTAGACCGCAAGGCAAGTGGTCCCGGGGCGGGACATGAACATGGCGGAACGAGACGCGACGAGGTGGGGCTCAGTCGGGACTCGGACAGGACGTGACGGAGCGAGACGGGACCAGACAACCTGCCAACGCTCTCCTGGCTCGTCCCGACGGTCCCTCCTCGACCGCCGTCTCTGCCTAGCAGCTGATGATGGTCAAGGGAGGCGTGGCCCGCAATGCGTCCGGCAGCAGCAGCCAGCCCCAAGCGGACTGGGATTTTCGCCCTGCTCAAGAAGGAGAAGTACCGTGAATACATAGCGGGATATCTGTTCATAGCCCCGCTGATAGTATACTTCATCGTGTTTCAGATCACGCCAATGGCGATGTCGCTCCTATACAGCTTCACGGAATGGAACATGCGCACCAAGCCTACGTTCGTGGGGCTCCGCAACTATGTCGACCTTTTCACGAACACTCTCTTCTACCCGATGTTCTGGCCGTCACTTTGGATAACCCTCAAATACATCCTGATGATAACGCCCATCTCCCTTACGATACCCCTGCTGTTGGCGCTGATACTGAATACGAAGGTCAAGGGGCAGGCATTCTTTCGCACAGCGTTCTACATTCCCGTGGTCACCCCTGGCGTTGCCCAGGCGGCCCTCTGGAAGTGGATTCTCGACCCCAAATTCGGGCTCCTGAACGCGTTCATCAGGAATACCCCCTTGATAAACAGGCTCTTCTCAACGCACAGCTGGTTGAATGAGACCCGAACCGCCCTGCCAGTTCTCGCCGTCATGGGCGCCTGGGGCGGGCTGGGGTACAACATCCTGATTTACCTGGCCGGACTGAAGGCAATCCCAGATGAACTCTATGAATCTGCATACGTGGACGGCGCCAATTCCGCCAACACTCTCATCCACATAACACTGCCCATGTTGAAGCCGACGATCTTCTTTCTTCTGGTAACGGGCCTGATCGGCAACTTCCAAGTGTTTGACCAGATGTACCTGCTGACGGGCGGAGGGCCCAACGACTCCACGCTGTCGTACGTCTTGAGCCTATATAACCATGCTTTCAGGTACTACGAGATGGGAATCGCCTGCTCCATGTCGTACATACTGCTCAGCATAATCCTGATTATCACGCTGCTCAACTTCAAGTTCGTCCCGCAGACTATCGACGACTGAGGGAGGTGAGACGCAAATGGGCTACAGCAGGGTCAGAAGGCACGTGAACAGATTTCTCCTCTACTTCGTGCTGATCGTGACCACCGTGGTCATGGTAGGTCCGTTCGTGTGGCTCGTCCTTTCGTCGCTCAAGGAAAAGCAGGACATGTACAGCATCCACCCCACCCCCTTCGCACGGCGCAAAGACACGGGGAGGATCTACGTCACGTTCGAAAACTACACGGAAGCTTTCGACTTCCTCGACTTCCCGCTCTTGGCCAAGAATACTCTCATTGTGGCGATCATCAACACGTCGGTGAACCTCTTGCTCAACAGCATGGCAGGCTACGCCTTCGCCAGGATCAACTTCCCCGGGCGCGACAAGATCTTTAAGATAATGCTGATGAGCCTGATGGTTCCCGCCACCGTACTACTGATTCCCAACCTCCTCATGGTGAAGACTCTAGGAATGTACAATACGAAGTCCGCCCTGATATTCCCGTTCGTGATGTCGGTGTACAACGTGTTCATGATGCGCCAGTTCTTCATGGGCGTGCCGGCGTCCCTCGAGGAGGCGGCAAGGGTGGACGGGGCAGGAAGGTTCCGCACTTTCTTTCAGATCGTCCTGCCGCTGGTGAGGCCCGCTGTGGTAACGCAGGGCGTATTCACCTTCCTCTGGAACTACAACAACTTCCTATGGCCTCTCGTGGCGCTAATCGATAAGAAGAACTACACCCTCGCCCTGGGACTGGGAAGCCTCGTTACGGTGGGCAACACAAGATATCACGTGCTGATCGCAAGCTCAGTTGTAGTGGCCCTCCCGCTGATCGTGCTCTTCCTGATCTTCCAGAGATACATCGTGGAAGGCATCATGGCGGGGAGTCTGAAGGGATGATGAACGGTGCCGAATCGAGGCCAATCCCGATCGCACAGCCTCGTGGTCATTGCTGTTCCTCTGGCGCTGGCCTGCCTGATCACGCTGGGAACATGCTGGCCTGCCCGATGCGACCTCAGCATTGCCGGCTGCGGCAGCGACGGCGGCGAACGTAGCCACGGATGCGGCGATGGACACAGCATCGAACTCGAAGGAGGAAACGCAGCAGTGATAGGGCTTTCATACACGTCTGACTACGTGCTCTTCGACGGGGCGCCAACTTATCTTTGGTCTGGTGACTTCCCATACTACAGGCTCTCACCGTCCGAATGGGAGGACCGTCTGGTGAAGGTGAAGCAGGCGGGTGTGAGGTTCATCACCGCCTACGTGCCGTGGAACTTCCACGAGTACGAGGAGGGGAAGTTCGACTTCACAGGCAAGACGGGAGTCGACCGACGAGACTTGCTTCGGTTCATCGAGCTTGTTCGCGACAAGGGGATGTACCTCATCCCCAAGCCCGGCCCGTTCATCTGCGCTGAGGTTAGCCACGGAGGGATCCCTGACTGGCTCACGTCCGCCCACCCGGAGATAGTGATGAAAGATCAGTTCGGTCGGAACGTAGGATTCCGCCAGGACGCCAAGCCTCTGCCTGACTATCTGAACAAGGTGTACATGGGCTACGTGCGCAAATGGTATAAGGCCTTTGCAGACGCAGTGTCTGCCTATCAGTATCCTTGCGGCCCCGTGGTGGCGGTGCAGATCGAGAACGAGATCCCCTACAGCACCAGCGAACTTGCGAATCCATTCTCCTGGGGATACACCGCGGCTGTTGGCGGGCTCTACCGCGGCTGGGTGCAGCAACGCTACGGGAGCATTGCGGACTACAACCTCCTGCACACCACCAAATTCGGAAGCTACGCTGAGATCGCGCAGCCCAAGGAGAGGACGTGGGAATTCGACTCACTCCGGGGCTGGCTTGCCTTCCAGGACTGGGTAGCTTTCAAGGAATGGTATGGAGGCAGGGTTCTGACTGAGTACGGCAGCATGATGCGAGACTGCGGCATTAGGGCGCCCCTCTATCATGACGCCGGCATGCTCGAAAACGAAGCCCCGATGAGCTTCCGAGAGGCGTCGACCGCGATGTGGATCGGGGCGAACTTCTGGCTCCCGGTTCACCCCATGTACAGCCTCTACTCCTACGCCTGGGCGATGCGCAGGCTCAAGGAGCTCCGCGGCGCGCAGGCAGCGAGGCCTAGCATCGCTCCCGAGCTCAACTGGGGTTGGGGAAACGCCCGGGAGTACGATTTCCTCACCCGCTGCACCATGCCCTTCCTTCGAGGCACGAACGTGTACACCATCATCGATGCAGATAACGCCGGCACTATCGATGGACAGGTAGGCAGCCGGACGGTGAGCCAGAAATACAGCAACAACCCTGAACCCTACCCGGGAGGGGCCCCCATCGACGCCCACGGCGGGCTGAGGCCCGCCTACTACTCCCTCATAAGGCTAACCAGGTACACCGAGCGTGAAGCAAAGAACCTGCTCGCAGCGACCTCGCCGTCTGACATCGCCATGGGTTTCTACACCCCGTACAACTATCCGAAGGTCTACGCGAACTGGGCCAAGGCCGACGACTACTGCCTTCAATCAGCCTTCACTACCACGATTGGGGCTAACGAATTCCTGCAGAGTCTCACGGAAGGCTTCATCAAGCTGGACATGGAATATGACGCGGCGGACCTCGAGACGGCCTCGGTGGAGCAACTGCTCGAGAAAAAGCTCCTGATCGTTCTGAGCCAAGAAATGATGGACTCCGCCGTTCAGGATAGGCTGATCGAGTACGTCCGGCGCGGCGGCAAGCTCGTCCTGATGCCGTCGATGCCTGAGTATGACCTCGCCGCCAGAGGTTGCACGGCCATCAGCAGACATCTGCTGGCCGGCATCACGGTGCGCGGCACGAGGAAGTGCAGGATGCCTGAAGACGTCATGTGGGACGGCCTCGGCAGGCCGATCAAAGGGTCGTACATCGTCAACACTCTCGAGATCCATGAGGCGGACGAAGGCTCGGAGTATCGCGTGCGGGCGCGCGACGAGGCTGGAGAGCCCGTGGCAGTTGAACGAGACTATGGACTGGGCAAGGTCATATACATAGGCGCCTACTGCGTGGACGCCAGCCTCTTCTCCCTACTCGCCAAGGAAGAAGGGTGTGTGGACCGGTACGCCTACTCCAATGATCCTAACGTGGAAGTGATCCCCCTCGTAAACCAGTGCACCCACGACATATACATGTTCACCGTGAACCGGGCGAAAGAGCCAAAAAACGTGTGCCTGTCCTGCGTGGACGCCTTTGATCGCGGCCGGCTGGTACAGGTTGATACGGTCGTCGACGGCCTCAGCTGCTCTATACTGCATCTAAGGGACGGCGCCATCGTGAGTGCCTCCCTCAACGGTCGTTCCAGCGCCAGCTCTAGTTCCGGGGCCAGTGCTGGGGCCTGCCCCGCTCCCTGCACCTACGCCATCATCCCCGCCATCGGCGGCATCAAGTTGAGTGAAGCCAGTCAGGCCGACTTCACCTGGGAGTCGGCGAGCGAGCTAAGGTTCTCAGCCGACCGGGACACGGGGGTAGAGATCTACCTGGGGCAGTCTGCTGAAGGAAAGAGCATAAGAGTGTACGGCCCGCACGACGAGGCCGCACAATTCGAATTCGCCTCCTGCACCGTGAGGTTCCACTACGACACCAATCAGGGCCATGCGGACGAGTACCGCATCATGATGGGCGACTGACGACATAGGGCATATAGCAGACAACAAGTGGCACACAGCGGATGGCAGGGGGTTTTCAGTTGCGAGAAGCGAGCATGTCCGCAGGAGTCCTCATGCTAGGCGGGAAGAAAACGTTCCTTTTGTCGGCGGACTACCCGTACTACCGGGATAGAAAGGAAAACTGGCCTGACCGGCTTGCGAAGCTCAAGGCAGCCGGCATTGGCATCATAACCTTCTATGTTCCATGGCGGCATCACGCACTACATGCGGCAGACGGCGGGAGTCGGTTCGATTCTGATTACGATTCCGGCTTTCGCTTCGACTTCGCGGGCGTCACATCAGGCTCGCGCGACGTGAAGCACTTCATCGAGCTCTGCCGCGATATGGGGCTGTACGTCATAATCAAGCCTGGGCCTTTCGTACACGCGGAGCTCAACTACGGCGGGCTGCCCGACTTCGTGAACCCTCAGAATAGCAGCAAGACGGAGTACATGCTTGACCATGCGGGCGAAATGAGACTATGGCACAACCCGCTGCCCGCCCCCATGCAGGAGGAGTTCGCGACGATGGTTCGGGAATGGTTCGGCGCGGTGGACCGAGAGTTGATCCGCCCTAACCTCTTCCCTGACGGAAACGTCATCGCCATTCAGGTGATGAACGAGGGCATTTACTCCGACGGCCAGCGCTCGCCCATGGACTACGATTTTTCCCCGTCTTCGGTGCAGTTCTACCGTGATTTCCTCCAGACTAAGTACCAGACCGCATCAGCATTCAACTGGGCAAACGGCGCCTGCTACGGGTCATTTGCCCAGATCGACCCCCCGCGGGAATGGACCTGCCCTGAGAACCTCTCGGGCCTGCGAAGATACATGGACTGGTCCGAGTACCAGGCCGTTTACATGAAGAAGCTTCTCGGGGAATATGGCGGGTCCCTGACCAAAAGCGTCCCGCATCTCACAAACATGAACCCGCCCCTAAACGAGCCTGGCGGGACTGACTACTGGCTGAGCAGAGTTGAGCCCGAGAGGTGGGATAGCGTGGCCTACGGTCACACCAACTGGATTGGCGTAGTGTCGCACGATGACTCCGCCTTCCATCGCTACCTAACCCTCATAAAGCGGGCGCATGGCCCGAATCTCGAGGAGAACTGGAGCTTTTCCGATATCTATGATTCACGCTATCAGCACCCGGCGATACCTTTCTACCAGACCCTGCTTGCAGTCGCTGCGGGGGCGACCGGGTTTAACGTGTATACCGGAGTAGGAACCGCCCACTGGGACGACGATCTGGACCGTTTCCACCCGAAGCCCTACCCCGACTGCAGCCCCATAACCCATACCGGAGAGCTGACCGATAAGTACAAGGTCCTGCAGCTGCTCAGCGGGTACATTGGGCGGTTCGGTGAGGAGATACTGGAGTCTGCTACAGAGCAGGCAGTCGCTTACGGCCTCTACCTGCCATACGCTCATGTCGCCGCGTGGGCCCCCCATGCCGTCGACGGCGCCTCGGAGTTCTGGGGTCGCCACGGCCTGAACCCACCCAGGTGCGGATACAAGGGTCTCGAGGGGTTCCAAAGAAACATGCGCAGCGAAAACCTCGACTTCGGAATGGTGAACCTTCAAACGGCCGAACTACGAGCGCTTCTCGAGCACCGAGCGATCGCGCTGGTGGGTGGGTTCTTCATGGAACGATGCGTGCAGAGCAAGCTAAGGGATTACGTGGAATGTGGAGGGCAGCTGATCCTCCTGGGGGACATCCCGGAGTACGACGAGGAATTCGCCCCCTGCAGGGTTCTTTTGGACGAGGTGTATGGTCACAAGCGCGGCCTCAGGCTTGGCAACGCGCAGGTGGACCAGACGGGCGAGAAGTTGCCCTGGGTCTACACGCTTAGCGAGGTCATTGGCGAGGTTTTCTTCACCGTTCAAGGTCAGCCAGTGGCCTACAAAACGGCACGCAGAAGAGCGAAAGGCGCTGCCTACTATCTGGCCGGCAATCCCCTTGAGGCCGAATTCCCGAGGTCGGAGGAGTTCATGCACATCATCCGTGAGGCGACGGGCGAATACGGCATCGTCTGCAATGACCCGCGCACACAGGTATGGTGCTATCGTCACCCGGTCCGGGACGTTTCACACACATTCGTCTTCTCGAGGTCGGACGAGGTCATGTGGCACACAGCGCGGCTCCGGATCGGGCAGGCCGGCGGGCCCGGGGTAAGCCAGGAGCTGAGAATCAAGCTCCCCGCCAGGGGCGCAGCCGTCGTAAGGATGGAGAACGGCAGACTCTCTGCCTACCTCGCCAAAGGCATCAATGAATGCGAGAGAAGCCGGACGGCGGTGGAAGTGGAAGTCGACACGGACCTGGCCGCGAATGCGGGTGCGGAGTCCGGGCGGGATGTTCAGCGGGATGCTAAGCAGGATCCTGGGTGGGATCCTCGGCGAGATGTACGAAGGGATGCCCACAGGAATGAATCCCCCGGCGATGTGCTGGTGGTGGGGCTTTGACCCTGATTATCTGAAGCAGAGGCGGCGCGCACAGGCGCATGGGACTCGATATGGCAGGAAGGGGAAGGACACGTCTCTTGGCCGCGTCTCCTCCCCATCATCTGTGAGAACACGATGGCGGCTTTCGGCCCATGCTCAGAGAGCAAGGGTTCTCTCGACAGTGGCGCCGCCAGTAACCTCGACTCCTCGGATCCACTGGTTCGAAATCCCTTTCGCATCGGGATCGATTTCAATATCGTGCACGCCAGCTGGGACTTGGAGCTCACACACACCTTTTTCGGCTTTCCTCATCTGCGAGTACTTGCCGCTTTCCTTGCCGTTGAAGTACACTCGGACACTCGCCCCCGCGGGTTTTCCGTCAAGTATGACCCGTATGCGCAGGAGACCGCTGCCGCCCAGGTCGAGGGTTTTCTCGACTGTGGCGCCGCCGGTGACCTCGACCCCACGGAGCCATTGCTTGCCAATTCCGGCGAGTTCAGGCTCGATCTCGATATCATGCACGCCAACTGGGACTTGGAGCTCATACACGCCTTTTTCGACTTTCCTCATCTGCGAGTACTTGCCGATTTCCTTGCCGTTGAAGTACACTCGGACACTCGCCCCCGCGGGTTTTCCGTCAGCCATAACCCGGAGGCGGATGAGTCCCTCCGGGTCGAAATCCATTTCGACTTGGACCGTCTCGCCAGCCTGTACCTGAACTCCAGGCGCCTCGCGCCGCTGGGCGAACGGTTCAGATATCTCACCGACGACATTGTACGTACCCTCCGGGACGATCAACTCGACCCGGTCGGGCTGAACCGAGGCGCTGCCGACCGAAACCCCATCAAGATACGCCCGTGCCGTGAGTTTGTCGGGCCTCATTGGCTTGCCTTCAATGGACGGCAGTATCGCAATTCGACCTGGCAGCTTGACTTCGATCGTCAGATCCGTGGTCTGCCCGGGCTCGACGTATGCTTCATGCATATTGCTCTCAATGTCGCGGTAGACGGCGCCGACGGCGTAGACGCCAGGCGTCACAATGGCCTCGCGCACGCCGGCCGTGTACGGCAATTCGACCTTGCCGTCGCGGCCCGCCGCCGTAACCCTTGAATCGGCGGCAACGTCGCGCCCCCCGGCCACCACGCGCACTCTGAGCGTGCCGAGGAGGTCGTCCAAGTTCACCGTTACGCTGGTCGTTCGACCGCCTGCCAGCTGCACGCCGGGAACAGCTTTCTCGACCGCGACAGCGCCACGGTACATTATGTTGAGATCGTAGGTTCCGGGGGTTGAAGTCCAGCGGAACACACGTCCGTCTGCTGTGCTCCGGATCACCTGCCCCGCCTGCCCTGGCGCGAGCACGCTCAGCTGGCACAGGTTCGATACGGCCGCTCCCCGGTAGGTCACAGTCACCTCGAGCGCCGCCGGCAATTCGCCCAGGTCCACATCAACGAACGTGTCCCGGCCGGCCTGCACTGTGGCCACCGTCGTCCTGGTGAGCTCAGGATACTGCCTGTGGGTGATGACGAACGTGTAGTCGCCCGCCGGCAGCATCGTGGTGGGCGGGATCCCGGCCAAGCTTGAGGCCACCGGCGTGCCCGCCTTCAATACGCGGATATCGACGCGGTCGCTCACGTCCTGCCCGGACGCCCGCGCGGTCACGCGGACCCTGCCGTCCAGCGATCCGAAGTCCAGCCTCACCAGGCTGATCTGACCGGGCTTGGCTGCGATCCCCACGGCTTCAGCCGTCAGTACCTGCGAGCCGACGAGGAGCCGACCGCGCACCATGTACTGGCCCTCGTCCACCTGCGCGCGCACGATCGGCGGGTCCTGCGCGGCGCGGGACGACTGCACGATTTCGCCCGTGGACTTCACTATCTCGATGTCGGCCTGCCGCGTCACGTTAGCCGCGCCCGCCCAGGCCTCCACTTCTATCTGCGTCGGAGCGATAGCGCGGGCCATGATCGTGGAGAGAGCCTGCCTGAGCGAGGCCGTATCAGAGGCCGAGTAGTAGTCGCCGATGCAGCGCACTCTGGCGGCTTCCTTCTCACCCAGGGCGAACCCCACCACGTATGGTTTTGTGAAGATCCCATCTGCCTGCAACCGGGCGGATACCGCGCACGGGTTGCCGCCGCAGCTCTCCTCGCCGTCGGTGATGAGGACTATTATGTTACGAGCCTTCTTGTCGGGAAAGTCCTTCGCCGTCTGCTCCAAGGAGAGGGCTATGGGCGTCATGCCCCTGGCCTTCATCGACTTGACCTGGTCGATCATGTTCTGCCGGGCCTCAGCCACGGGGGTGAAGGGCTGAACCAACACAGTGTCTTCGCAGGGGGTGAGGTCCGGCCGCAGCTCAGCCCCGTAGATCCGAAGCGCCACCATGAGATTCGGATCTTCCGGGAGGTCGCGGATGAGCTGCTCCATGACGGCCTTGGCCACGTCCATTCTGGACTTCCAGCCTTCCACCCGGTTGCTCATGCTGATTGAGGAGTCCAGAATCAGCTCAATGTAAGTCTTCTCGCTGGCGACCGGCGCCTGCGCGCCCGCATGGGATGAGACGATGGCCGCCAGTAAGCATGCGGTCAGTGCCAGCATTACGGCATGACGCGTGCGTCTCAAGGCTGTGTCCCTCCTTAGGAGTTGAGCTATTTCGCGCTTGACATCGATGGTGTGCGTGGCAGAAATGTACTGCGACTATTTGACAAGTGTGCCAGGATTCCTTCATGTTATCAGACCGAATCGCACGTGGTGGCCACTGCCACAGCTGGGACTGAAGCAGCCGCAAACCTTGCCATTTTCTGATTCGCCATGACCGAATCCGTCCCCTTTTATCCATCGTCCCCGTCCGCACCTCGCGCACAGGAGTAGTGCCAACAGACAATGCCGACAGGCCGGACAACCTGAGGCGGTGCTTGCAGCCCTGAAGGAAAGCGCCGATGCGCACCGGCAGGCAGCCGCCATGGGCGCAAAGGTGTTTGGCGCCTTCTTGGAGGAAGGGGAGCCCGTTGGCCGCATAGAGATCATGCCTATTGAGGCGGCGCCGGTTCCCTTGGAAGGTGACGGTCTGTGGGTAATCAGGTGCATATGGGTGCTTGATAAGGCATGCGGTCTGGGGATTGCAGGCTCCCTCATGCGACTCGCCCTTGATGCCGCGCAGGGATCCAAGGGGGTTGCGGTTCTTACATATCCTGGTTGGATGCCTCCCGCCTTCTTTAAGCGGTTTGGTTTCGAACAGGTTGAGCAGAAAGCCAGCCGGGCAACGGCGCTCCTCCGCAAGGCTGATCCACGCGCCGATGTCAGAGTGTCCCTAGCCTCTTCCTCTCCCGCAGTGCATTTCGGACAATCTCACAGCGATGCTTTCCCGCAAGACGCCGTAAGGGTGGAGGCCGTATTCGGTCTCAGATGCCCGTGGGTGATGCAGCAGTATCGTAAGTATCTGTCCATTGCCGGCTCGATCTCAGACATAGTAATCACTCGCGAATACGTGATCCGCACCCACGCCGACGCACTCCGACTGGGCGAAGGGAACCTCTACATAGACGGGGTCGCACCCTTCTCCGGGCCCATCCGCCGCGAGGAACTCGAACGTGTTATCAAAGAGCGCCTAGCGCGCAAAGCCATCTCGCCGCCCGGCAACTTCCTGGCCTAGTACTGTTATGTTGCCTCCGGACAAATACCCAGTTAGAAGGTGAATGTTACCCCGGCGGCCTCAGGGATCGCTCGCCAACACGGATTGGGATGAGCAAGCTCCGAACTCCCGGAGCCAGCTGGCTCCGGGAGTGTAGCCATCCCCATCGCCGTGCGTGAATCGTCTTCAGCCGGCCCCGGGGAGTCGACCCCAGGGCCGGCGTTCTACTTGCCTATGCCTTCTACCTATGCCTTCTCCACCGGCGCTTGGATTTCCGTCACATACTGAGTCGGGTCGTTGGTGTCGCCGGGGCTGCGCAGGTAGTTTTCGCGGACCGGCCCGGCCACCCGGTAGCCGTTTGGCTCCAACCATGCCATGACGGCGTTGTACGCCTCGCCGATCCCTTCATACGGACCCTGGTGCACAACGCAGGCCATCTCGCCGCCCGGCAACTCCCTGGCCTGAACGGGCCCGCCGGCCGGCAGCGTCCCTTCAATGGGAATCGCCGCCTCCACGTCCACGTCTTCCTCTTTGAATTCCGAGTCATGATAGATAGTCATGGTGGGGCCTGCGAACTTCACCTTGCCCCATATAGCGCCGAAGAGCTGGCCAAAGAGCGTATTGAGCTGACCATAGTTGGGTAGGGTCTTTCTTATTGCCGCCACGTTCTGGGCAGGCAGCTTCTTCAAAGCCACTTCATACATAGGAAACTCGCCCTCCTTCTCGATTTGCCTCAGCCTGGCTTCGACACGCGCAAGCTGCGCACGGGCTTCGCCGATGCGGTCTTGGACCTCGGCCTGCTTGAGCCGGAGCATGCCGCGGAGTTCCTCAGTGGACACCTCCTTGTCGATAAGCACTCCGATCTGTTCCAGCGACAGACCCAAGTCCTTCAGCGCAAGGATCCGGTTAAGACGGGGCAATTGCTTGACGGCGTAGTAGCGGTAACCATTGAAACCGTCCACGCGCGCAGGCCTGAGCAGCCCGAGTTCATCGTAGTACCGCAGGGTCTTCACAGAAACCAGGCTGAGTCTGGAGAAATCTCCGATTTTCAGCATGTTGACTTCCTCCCAGGCGCCTCGTAGGAGCAATGTGACCGCGATCGCATTTCCAACATATACCCTCCAGTTGCGGGAGAGTCAAGCGCGACCTTTCCGCCGCAGAGCATGTCGCGCAGCAGCATTGACCACAAAACGCCGAAGCGCCATAATCGCATTGGGGAGGGTCTGCTATGGCTTGCACGATCAGAATGAACAACCTCTATCGGCAGCCGTCGCCGTTTTGCGACATCCCCGATAGAGGCATGATGCTCGCGCCCCGCTGGGATTCGGAAACCCCAATCATCGCTGAGAATAGATGCGCAGTCCGACTCCACGGGCTCCCTCTATACCTGGAGATCTAGTGTCATCAAGATTGCTGGACAGGGCACTCCGCCAATGGCAATCCCGCTGTGCCCCACTGCCACGGTGTGCCCACCGTACTGTTTCGGCAGCTTGCAACCTGTAGTGATAGAGTACACACTCATGGCGCATGCAATCGGGAAGGAGTATCGGGGAGGAGCGACGGCGAAGACCCTGTTCCGGAAGCTCGTTGACGTCTCGGGAAGTGTACATCGCTTCAATGTCGATGGAATCGACGTTGAAACGCCGGCAATGTCGATGAAACCAGCATTGAGGCCCTCCAAACGAGCGCCTCGGCAGAATCCGCGACGGGGAGCTTTACCGGCGAGAGGCATGGCATAATGTGCCACAGACCAGTCCGTGCTAGACGCGTTTTCGGAAATGGACCGGGCGCGCGATGTAGTCCGCGCGAACCTCGCCTGCGCGAAGCGGACCCCCAGTGTCGACGAATCCAGCAGTGACATCGTTTCAATGCCGGTTTGATCGACATTGAGCGTGCGACACTGCTGGTTTGATCGACATTGAGCGCCTGCGGGACCGGAATCTCAAGAACCAAGGATTCGTATCAGCGGCTGTGAGCGGCGGGCGGGATGTTGCCCTCCGCGATGCCAAGGCAATGCTCCAGGCACAGAGTTGACGGCTTCAACGATCCGATGCTTGGGCGCGCTCTGGAGAAGATCTGGAACAAGCGAGCAATTGAGGAGCTGGTCGGGCAGTTCACAAGCAACCTCGGAAATCAAGCGATTGAACACCCATAGGTGCTGAAGACGGGTTGTGGTAAGAAGTCCGGTGGGGGTGGCAGCATGGCAATCCGAGGCAGCCTGCGGGGGCGAAACGGCAACACTCATAGGATTGTCGATCCGCTGCTAGAAGGGGCAAGAGAGGCAGGGGCTGAAACAGAAGAGGTATTCCTTGTGGAGCGCGACATCAAGCACTGCCGGGGCTGCTTTGGCTGTTGGGGCAAGACACCGGGGAAGTGTGTGATCAACGATGAGATGCCCGGACTTATAGACCCTTTTCTCGAGTCGGATTACGTGGGACTGGGCGCCCCGGTCTACTCGATGTACATGACGGGGTTGCTAAAGGACTTTATGGATAGACTTCTGCCGCTAGCCACACCCCACATCCGCAAGAGTGCTGATGGCGCCTTCTATCATAATGGCAGAATCAAGCGATGCCCGCGCGTGTTCTGCGTGGCGAATTGCGGCTTCCTCGGGGAGCATAACTTCGACATGCTGAAGGCCATGGTTGTTCAGATGTCCCCTGTGCTGGAGGTCTATTGCAACTGCGGAGAGGCCCTTTGCGATGCCGAAGCAGCCGCCATTCCGGCGATCAGCGAGTTCTATGACGCACTGCGGCAGGCCGGCAAGGAGATTGTCACCGGCGGTCGGGTCTCTGAGGAGACTGTCAGGAGGATTCATGCTGAGCTGATGAGCGATGAGGAGTATATGGCTCGCGCTAACCAGCACTGGGATGAGGAGATAGGTAGGGCAGAATCACAAAGCTAGCAGGTGATTGTACCCTCTCGTAGCATTGCTGCACAAGCTCACTTGTGAGATGATGGTCCTGCTTCCAGCGAAGGGGAACCCGAAAGCGACTTGAGGGAGGATCGTCAAGTGGGACCTTGGGCAAGACAGAGGTGGCTAGTGGCTGTTGTCCTAGTTAGTGTTCTAGGCGTCGTGGCTGCGACGGTGTTTGCTGCAGACGATGCGGTGGCAGGCTTTCCTGACGTGTCGGCTGTTGATCGCTTCGTGGACCAGCAGATGAACAAGCATCGTATCCCGGGCATCTCACTTGTGGTGTTTGAGGACGGTGAGATGATCTATGCCAAGGGCTACGGCACGGCAGGGCATGGGCGGCCCATGACGCCTGATACACCGATGATCATAGGTTCGACGACGAAGTCATTCACAGCGGTCTCCATCCTGCAACTGGTCGAGCAGGGCTTAGTCGACCTTGATTCGCCTGTCAGTGCCTATCTGCCCTGGTTCCGCACGGCGGACCCGGTCGCTTCGACGAGCATTACGACCCGCCATCTATTGAACCACACAAGTGGACTCTCTGAGCTCGGTTACAACCGGGTGCTACGTCGCGACGCGACGCTTGAGCAAGGGGTACGTGACCTCCAGCATGCCCGGCTGACTGCGCCTGTGGGGACCACGTTTCAGTATTTCAACCCGAACTACGCGATCCTAGCGCTGATCATCGAAACAGTCAGCGGGCAGTCATATGCGGACTATGTTACCGAACACATCTTCCGGCCACTGGGGATGATGCACAGCTACGCCGGCAAAGAGGACGCACCGGAGGCGGAGTTGGCTCAGGGGCACAGCAAGCTGTTTGGTTTCCCTGTAGCCCGCCAGCCAATCTTCCGCGCCTACATGCTGGGCGCAGGCTACATCGTCTCAACTGCACACGACTTGAGCCGTTTTCTGATCGCTATGGATAATGGAGGGGCCCATGACGGCGGCAGGATCTTGTCCTCGAATAGCGTGGCGCTCATGGCGTCGCCTCCTGCCCAAGCTCCGGGCAGTAGCTATGGGATGGGCTGGAGCACTTGGTCACACCGTGGAGAGCCGGTTGGCGGCCATGGAGGCTCCGACGAGGTGTATGCATGTCAGACGGCGTTGCTAAAGGACCGGCATCGCGGCTATGCTTTGCTCATGAACCAGCAGCACCTCATCGATGGCATGGTAGCCTCCGGCCAGCTTCAGACTGGCATGCTGGACTTGCTCATCGGGCGACAGCCTGCTGAGGGTGGAATCTCAATGAAGCTGATCGGCATTGCCACGCTTGCGGTCTTCCTGATTTCACTGGTGACTACGGTCCGTTCCTTTGTACGAATGCGCGGATGGGGCCGCGAAGCCAGGTCTCTCACAGCCCGACAGATGGCGTGGCGAATCGCACAGCGCCTACTGATTCCGGCTCTCACCATAATCGTGTTGTACCGGTTCCTCGGCAGCATGATCCTCAGAGAGCCCAGGGCCTGGAATTTCCGAGTTGTGGGAGCTTACTCCATGCCGGATATCGCATTGCTGTTGCTCTTGGCTATCGTGCCAGACCTAGTGCAGGGCATCTATATGACAGCAGTTGTCATGGTCGATCGCTTCGCCGACTGCGCGGCTCGGCCTGGGGGCGGCGATGCTCGGAGGCGGTAGCAGCTGCGTGTGTGGAGGCGGCGGAGCCGCGATAGGGCCCCGCTGACACGCACATGTGTTGGGCGGGACGCGGCATGTGCTGGGACTGGGCAGGGGATAGCTAGACCTGGGCTACTGCTCGAGCCCCAGGCTTGATGTCGTCTCAACCCTTGGCCCCGCTACCGAACCAAAGTTGCCCGATGTCTCGAGGGATTGACCCGCCGACAGCGGTCCAAGGCCTGTCTTCGCCCCGAGCTCGCCTTTGTCGGTCCAGCCGATGAAATCGCCGTCGCTGTCAAAACGGAGCGTTACGCCGCCTTTGGCAGACAGTTCTCCCTTAATCGGACCAACTCCGGCTCCCGCCTTGGCTCCTACTAGTACGGAGATCTCCGACTCGCCCGTCTTGAAATTTTGCTTGTAGGCGCCGCCAACCCCTGCGAGGAACTCGAGCTCCCAACTATCGCAATCCACGGCGAATGACGCGGGGCCAATGCCGAATGTCAGTTTGTCCTTGAGTCCGCACTTCTTCGCTTCCTTCTTGGGCACGGTCAGTTCGCCGATGGGCTGTGGCTTGAACTGGCTTAGGTCTTCGTTTTTGTCGGCTATAGGAGCGATGTAATCGGCAAGCGCGTAAGCCTGGGGGAGTGTGGAGAAATCCAGGGCCAGAGGCAAGAAAGACGAGTATACAGTCAGCTCCCGGATCTCGTTGACGTAGTCAATCACGTCTTGATCGTATATGCCGGCAGTCACCTCATCCGACATCTTCCAGTACTCCAGGAGCAGGGATTTCAGACGGCCATAGGAGTCAAGAGTGAGATCTCTCCATGCGTAGAAATGTGAGTCGGCGATCTGCCCGCCCATCTTGTTGATGGTCTGTGCCAGCACCTTGGCTTCGTATACCTGGTTTGCCATGATCTTGAGCTCTAGCTGCTTGTACTGCCCGCCTTCCTTGAGCTCGGTCATCTCGCGCTCGTACCGCTCGTCAATCTCTCTGCGGCGTGCACCACTTCTTGTGAGCTCTTGCGCGATCATGTCTGCATAGTAGTCGTTTACCAACTCCAGCATGAAGAGCTTCTGCCCATACTGGGGCTTTAGCTGTATGCCTTGCGGAAGGCTGCTGGGCGAGTCGCCTGCCCATTCGCCGTCGTCTTCCCATCCGTCATCTTCCCATCCGTCATCAGCCCAATCGTCGCCACCAGACGGCGAATCGCCGGACATCTCACCGAACATGTCGCCCATACCTTCGGCCAGCTCTTCCGGGTGATACTGGGCCGCGAACATTAGGGCTCCGAAGAGACCTTTGTCGATGATCTGCTGAGCCAAGGGCTGGAGGCTAGGCGCTGTGGACAAGAACGCCATGCGACTGTCCCACTTGGGGAGAGTGGGCAGTATCAGCTTGTCGGCCTGGGGTCTGGAGCCATCTCCGCCCTGATCCTGTGAACCGTCCCCATTTTGAGAGTCGGTCGTCTCCTCGTTCAGGATTGCGTCCGAGAAAGGCCTGCCAACTGACCCTCCGCATCCTTTCGCTCCTATGTACACCTGGCGCATCGACGGCACAAAGCCCGTGCGAGCGGCTTTGGCTAGCTCAGCCATGGCCAGGTTGCCGTTGCCCCGTTTGACCCAAATGATGCTCATGCCATAGTGAGCGGCATCGGAATCAGGATCATAGACAATGGCTTTGCTGTAGGCAACCTCCGCTTCATGGAGCATGCCTTTGTCGAGATACGAGTTGCCCAGGTTGGTCAGGATCACCGGCGAGTAGGGCGCAAGATCATTGGCGTGCAGTAGCGCGGCGATGGAGTCGTCGAGTCGCCCGATGGATCGAAGTATGGTTGCGAAGTTGTTGACGATCAGAGGATCGTCAGGCGCAGATTGAGCTGCGGCGGAGGCGAGGACGATGGGCATATGCTGGGATGAAGCCGTGGCTGAGATGATCACAGCCGCCGAGGAGGCCTCTCTAGCGCTTTCCAGTGTCCCCGCCTCGGCTGCACCTAACATTGCGATCCGGTCATCTACATGCGGCCTCTCGTCCGGCTCAAGCTTGTCATAGTGCTCGTTCAGCAATCTCTGAGCCAGTGCGGTGACGTCTCCCTCTGAAGAGCCCTGCCAGGTGTTTGCCTGTGTACCTGCTGTGACAAGACAACATATGGCACACGCAATGGCGATGGTTCTAGCAATCCATCTCATGTTGTCCTCTGCACCTCCATCTGTGAACGCACGCGAGCATGCGTTCGGCACAAGCGAATAGTCGTTTCATTCGTGCAGAGACGGGCTACTTCCTTCTCGCCTGCCAACCCCGTTGGGCTTGCCGGCATATCCCATCACCTGTGGGCTTTCCGTAAGGCTCTTGACGGAGCCTGCAGAAGTCTTGCAATGTCAACTACCTTGGCGAGACCAGCTCAATGCGCCCTCAATTCCTCGTGAGGAACTTCTCGACTAGGAAGCTACGCATTGCCTCGAAAGTCTCGGTTATGCTCTCCACCGTGCCCGGCATGTGGCCATCGGCAGGCAAGTAGACTACATGGGGTGGATTACCCGCTTCTGTCAGCTCTTTGATGGCCCGTATGTTCTGGCTGGGGTATACTGCATCGTCATTGCCTGAATAGACGATAAGGATGGGGGACTTGAGCGAGTCAACATAGCTTGATGGCGACAGTACCCGGGCTAGCTCGGTATGGGGCTCGGGCGCGGAGCACTTGTGGTAGTCCGGGACGGGAGCGCCGTCTGTGAGTTCGACGCCCAGGTCGGTCCAGTCCCATACCCCCATCAGGGAAATGACTGCCTTGTAGGTGTCCGGATGGACTGCCGCCTGGTAGAACGAGATGTGCCCTCCGTAGGAGTGCCCCATAATGCCAATGCATTCGGGATCCGCGATTCCGTTCTCTATAGCCCACTGAACGCTTTCGAAAACATCCTGCTGTGGCAGGAGCATGTTCTGGCTCGCGGTGTCGGTGTACTCGTTGCCATATCCGCTGGAGAACCGAAAGTCTACCGAGAACACCGCTGTCCCCAGGTTTGAGGCCAGCAGCGCGTGCTCATTTGGGGTCCACACGAATCTGGCCTGGGGCCCTCCATGGACATTGATCGTAAGCGTCAAATAGCGCCCACCTGGAGCTATGCCGGCGAGCATGCGATAATCCCCCTTGAGAATACCGATTCTAGGGGGATTTGCTTATGCCCGAGACGCTATCGAGTGCGAAATGGAGACCCATAGTCGATGAGTTCCTGGCCAGCGGGCATACCGTCAGCGCATGGTCCAGGGAACACGGCGTCAACAGCAGGCGGCTATACTACTGGATCGCGAAATTCAGGGAGGACTCGCGGCTCGCGGAGCAGACTCGGTGGCTGCAACTGCAGACGGGCGAACCGCCTGTTTCGGATTGCGCCTTTGAGGTTAGGGTAGGCAATGCGACCATCGTTGTAAAGCCGGGTTTTGATCCGGAGGCGCTCACAGACATAGTGAGGGCGCTCGAGCAATGTTAGCCGAGTCCGATGCTCGGCGCGTGTATCTGGCTTGCGGCAACACCGATTTGCGCAAGTCGATTGATGGGTTAGCCGCGCTCGTCAAGGAAGGCTTCGATCTTGATCCTTTCTCGCCTTGCCTGTTCGTTTTCTGCAACCGCAGGCGGGATAAGATCAAGATATTGGAGTGGGACCACAACGGTTTTTGGCTGTACTACCGCCGCCTTGAGAAGGGGAGGTTCAGATGGCCCTCTGATCCTGGCGCCGGCGCGATGGCGGTTACCCGGCGCGAGCTGCGTTGGCTGTTGGACGGGCTGTCGCTTACGCAGAAAAGGGCCCACCCGGCCGTGACGGCCAGGACAGTGCTGTAAAGTCCGCGGCGCAAGAGTTTTCTTCGGGGAGGGAGCCAAGGCAGCAGGTACTGGGCGACGGATATCGAATACATAGAGTATGAATGATGCAACCGCTGCAACAACCAATGAAATAGCCCATCTCAAGAGCCTGGTTGACCAGCTGGTACGGCAGAATGCGGAGCTGGCCGCCCAGATTGCGCGGTATGCTGAGCTTAACGCCCTTGTTGAGCGGCTGAGGCAGGAAAACGCCGAGCTGGCTGCCAAGGTTAGGTGGTATGAGGAACAGTTCCGCCTGAGCCAACAGCGCCGGTTCGGAGTTTCCAGCGAGAGGACCGACCCCGATCAGCCGCGGCTTTTCAATGAAGCCGAGGCGGTAGCCGATCCCCTTCTGCCCGAGCCCACTGTAGAGAAGATCACTTACGAGCGCCGCAAGCAGAAGGGTCGTCGCGAGGCCATGCTCGCGAACCTCCCCGTAGAGACGGTGGAATACCGGCTTCTCGAAGAAGAGCAGGTATGTCCTCAGTGCGGAGGCCCCATGCATGAGATGCGCGTCGAAACGAGGGAGGAACTCAAAGTCATCCCCGCTCAGGTCAAGCTCGTAAGGCATGAGCGCCAAGTGTACGCTTGCCGCAATTGCCAGCGGAATGAAGAGAGAACGCCCATCGTGACGGCGCCCATGCCCAACCCTGTTATCAAGAACAGCCTGGCATCTCCCTCCGCCGTGGCCTACATCATGGATCAGAA
Source organism: Clostridia bacterium (assembly GCA_034926675.1). Lineage (NCBI taxonomy): Bacteria > Bacillati > Bacillota > Clostridia > Clostridia bacterium. Next base: position 68,049 of record JAYFQW010000042.1, read on the forward strand.
GTACGGGAACGGTCTTCCGCTGTACCGCCTGGAGCAGCAGTTGGAGCGAATAGGGGTCAAGCTTTCTCGACAGACGACGGCCAACTGGATGATCTACAGCTCCGAACACTGGCTGGAACCGATGTATGAAAGGATGCATGACCTGCTCAAAGGGCACGACGTCCTACACGCCGATGAGACCACGGTGCAGGTGCTTCATGAACCTGGCCGAGATCCCGAGTCGAAGTCGTACATGTGGGTTTACCTTACTGGCAGATACGATTCGCCCATCGTGCTCTACGACTACCAGGAAACGAGGGCCGGCTGCCATCCGAAGGACTTCCTTTCTGGATTTAGAGGCTATCTTCATGTAGATGGTTACTCCGGCTACCACGGAATACCCGGCGTAACGTTGGTGGGCTGTTGGGCCCATGAACGACGCAAGTGGGATGAAGCGCTAAAGGCGCTGCCGGCCCAGAACCGCGGTGCGCCGGTAGCTGCAAAGGAAGGGCTGGAGTTCTGCAACCGCCTGTTTGCTATTGAGCGCGATTTGCAGGATGCTTCCCCGGACGAGCGCTATCAAGCCCGCCTGAAGCGTAGTCGACCAGCGCTGGACGCTTTCTTGGCATGGCTTCATGACCAGGAACTGAAAGCATTGCCCAAGAGCGCCTTGGGGCAGGCAGTCGCATACAGCCTTGGCCAATGGGATAACCTTGAGGCGTTCATGCTGGACGGTCGCCTCGAGATCAGCAACAACCGAGCCGAGCGGGCGATTAAGCCGTTTGTGATCGGAAGGAAAAACTGGCTGTTTGCCAATACGCCGCAAGGGGCAAGGGCCAGCGGAGTGATTTACAGCATCGTGGAAACAGCGAAGCAGAACAAACTGAACCCGTTTGCCTACCTCTGCTACCTGTTCGAGAGGATGCCGAACATCGACATCAAGGACCCGGTTGCCATCGACGAGCTGCTTCCGTTCTCTCCATCCTTGCCGAACGCCTGCAGAACAGGCCGCTAACAGCACAGGCGTGATCAAGCCCCCACCGGATAGCCGCGTGGGGGCTGTTTTGCGCTTCTGCTCGACTTCCGTCCAGATCTAGGCCAATGCGGAGCGCCGCGGCCCGCGCAGACACATACGGGGGTATCTCATCGGGGGCCATCACAGACGGCAGTCCGCTGATCGGGCCTATGCCCTTCAAGACGCAGATTGCCATGTGGGCGCTATTTGACGCTTACGTTTGGCCGACATTGACAGCCTGCGGGCCCGGAATCTTGAGAACCACGGAGTCGCATCAGCGGCTGTAAACGGCGTGCGAGACGTTGCCTTCCGCGATCCAAGCCAATGCCACGGCAATGCCCCAGGTACAGAGTACCTAACGAGCGCGCGGCAGTATCCATTCCATCCACATTGACCGCTGGCGTCAGCTCGGGATCCATTGTGGAACTGACTCGCCAGCTCCCTGTGTAGTTAGCTAGAACGTCGCCCTCACGCTCGCCTCTGCTGTGAACCCGCCTGTGAACCGATCGCCGCTGGTTCCCGGCGCCATGCGAGCGCGGTACCCAAGGGCTAGGCCCACCGACCACATATCAGTGAGTTTGTAGCGCAGGCCGCTCTTGAGCTCTGCATTGATATCCGACTCCGATCCACCCGCCAGAGCCTGAATGGACGGTGCGGAGGAACGTGCAAGCGCGTCGACGGTGGCCGTGATTCGGTCAGAGAACGAATGTGACAACGCATCTTGCAGGCTCAGAGAGTGCTTGGCCTTTCCTCCTGCCGCTGTTAGCGTGTACACGACGGATGTGGTGTTCATCGTCCCCTTGCGAGGAGTCCACACCCCTCTGATAGACCCGGTGAGGGCGTCCGTAATGGACTTGCCGAGATCGGCTCGCTCCGCCTGGGATCTCTTCCATCTGAGATCAAACTGTGGCACGAACACCCCGTTGCCCGCTCCGCTCAGCGTGATGAAGGTCTCGGTGTCGTAGGATACCTTGTCGATTCCAGGATAGTCCGACCTCGTGATGCTTGCCCCTGCCGATGCGCGGCCCTGACCTACGGAACCATTCAGTGAGGTCTGTGCCCCGATTGCACGCCTGGCCTGTCCTGAGAATGGAATCGTCTGTTCCCACTTCAGCACAGCGCTTGGCGTAAGGCTCAGGCTCCCCAGCTTGAGCACGGGGAGTGTGGCGCGGAGGTCAGCCCGCTTGTCATCGAGCTTCTTCTCTGTGGCGACATCTGTTCGATCGACCTGCCTGTAGTAGGCTCTGAGCGTGAGTGGGCCCAGCTTGGCGCCCCACTGTGCCGAGAGGTTCAGTTCCTCCGTTCCAGCGACTCGCTCCGCCGGAAGTCCAGGAGCGATAGTCTTCACGGGCTTGCGGTAGCTGGCGCTCACAGTCAGCGCATCGAGCTTGAGCGAGGCATCCCCTTTCAGGCTCACCTGCGCATACGAGCTTGCGGGGCTGAGCAGATTGTCGCTGTCTGTGGTCTCGTACCCCGCCCCAAGCGTTATTCGATCCTGCCAGATGCTCTGCCTCGCCATGAGAGACAGAGTCCTCTCCTCCCGGTCGAACCCGTCGCCTGTACTGGATTCATCGATCTGCGACACGACGTACGAGGCCTCTAGGCGGGGGCCGATATCCAGAGTCCCGCCCACCCTGCTCGACACTACATGCGTTATCTTCGGCTCGCCCACTCCGAGCGCGCCTGGGTATGTCTCATAAGCTGTCTGCGAGTGCTCGCCGTTCAGGCTTAGCTTCGAGCCCACAGGCAACTGCACCCCAAGACGCCAAGCATCCAAGCCCTGCCGTTTTGCCTCACCCAGCCTGGCGAACTCAGGTTGCACCTTCTCATAGCTTCCGTACAGGTGGCCCGCGCCAACGTTGTACTTCGCGTTCACCCTGCCGGCGTAGCCAGTGACCACATGATCAGCTGCGGCGATGTCCACGTACCGTCTGGGGTCTTTCCCTGGTATCTCCATGTCGGATCCGTCGTGATCAACGGCGACTGCCAGTCCTGCTATCTCAAACAGCACCACTTTGTAATCGGCCGTCGCTACCGTGCCAGCCCACAGAGCCTCGCCCCCGCCAGCCCCTGGCCCCACGCCCAATGAACTCACAGCAAACCCGCGCGTGGAGGCAACTGCCTGAACGGCAGCGCCATCCCACATGCGCACCCCATCGGCTGTCCCAATCCACAGGCAACCGTTCCATACCGCGAGCGCCTGCGCACCAGGGGCATCAGCCTGGCCAGCAACCTCAGCCCACACGCCGGAATCGGCCCTGGCGTACACCCTGCCATCCGCGATTGCGAACGTCCTGGCGCCGCCAACGGCCTCTGTTCCCGATATCACAGCGACAGCCGATACACCAGCTAGTTCCGTCGTGAAATGCCCTGCCGTGAACGACGAGACGTCCGCGTCTGTCGCCACGAACAGCAGATCCTGCAACGGATCATACGCGAGGTCCGACACGCTCTCCGACGGAAGCCCAGCCGCCCCGCCCTTTCGATAGACTGTCCAGGTCTCAAGGTCTGTCAGATCTGCCGTTGCCGCGCCCTTGTCTGTTCCAACCCAGATATCCCATGGCGTAGTAGCGACACTTGTCACATTGGTGCTTGGGATTCCAGAGGACACGTACAGCCTCTTCCAGTTGGAAGCGTAGTCAAACGGCGCCTGTCCGCCTGGCCCGGGCGTCGCATGGAACACCGTGAGCCCTCCCTCGGTGGCGAAGAACCACACGTCTCCATCTGCCGCCATGTCGTGCACGGCGGGGGCGGACAGTCCCGATCCAACCCCGTAATTGCGGAATACTCCAGGCCCGACCGAGATGCCGTCCTGGTGCGCAAAGATCAGATGCCTAACGGAATCCGAGTCGGATGCCGCCATGACGCTCCATACCCGGTTAGCCGCATTAAGCTTCCTGTTGTCATCGAAGGGGAACTGGTCACGGCTAATTCCTAGATCGACTGAGAGGGACAGTGCCCTGTCTGAGTACTTCCCTGAAAGCCCAGCCACACCATGGAGGTTTGGCATGGTTTGAGTAGCCTCAGGCATCGCAGCAGACCTGGGGTCGTCTGCGAACACCGCCACGTCCAGACCAAGCTTCAGCCTATCACTAGGACTCCAGCCCAGCGATGCGCCGTAAAAGTTGGACTTGTAGTCCGCCGCTGCGCCGAACGGCCCTCTGAAATACTCGTAATCCACCTTCACAACATCCTCGGCGCCCAGTGGCCTCAGGATAGTGAGAATGCCAAGCTCATAATCTATTACATAGTCCCGATCTCTCGTGAGCGCGACGCCGTTCAGGAACACCTTCTCACTCCCGTGCGCAATGGAGATGCCAAGGTGGAATATGCCCTGCGCCACGCTGTAACGGTATCTCACCCTGATGCCATCGTATTCCGAGAAGAACGTCGGCGGAAACTGGAACTCGATCACGCCCGCGTCGTAGAACACAAGAGGCGATAGCGAGACCTCGGCATCTGCGGGAAGGAACTGCCCCGCTCGCCGAAGCTCAACTGCAACCGAGCCAGGCGCGACATCCGTCTGGCCAAGGTCATATAGCCTCCTCCGATTGTACGACCCTGCGGGAACGTCCAGAGCCAGAGTCGATGCATCTGGGGCTGTGCCCGCTATGATTCCCCCGTGCCTTGCAAGCAGATCTTCCAGGAATGCGGATTCAGTCTCACTTCCATAAATGAAGGGGTACTGCTTCTGAGCAGACCCCACAAGCCCATTCTTGCTGTTGTACTCGCGTATCCAGGACTGAACCTGCCCTCGCAGGATATCCCGGATCTCAGCACGCAAGGCCAGCATCTGCTGGGTGGATGACACAGCCACGTACTGCCCGCGCCCCACTGACACTGCATCGCCTGAGGCGATGATCCCCTGCCCTGCGGGCCCGTCCTTGTACAGGTACCCCACATCCCAAAGCTCCAGGGTCTGCTTCAGGGTTCGCGGCTCGCTTGGCGCTACTGCGTCAGTGTAGCGAAGCCACACGCCCATGAAATCGGCATCGAACTCAGTGCCAAGGCCATAGTACTCCATGCCTTCAAGAGACGCCCCAAGTCCACCGGCTGCCGGCGAAGGCGAAGGCGCGTAGGTTCCGGAAGGCTCGTACACTATTGTCTCGGCAGCGGTGCTGCCCTGGAAGGTCTTGGATGCGGCGATTCCCTGGACTCGCCCCACGGTGATCCCGGCCGCGGCAGTTGGGAAAACCCCACGGAGCTCAAACCCGCGAAGGCGGGCAGTGTAGTTCGCGTAGGGGCTGTCTGTTCTGAACGATAGCCCGCCGAATTTCCCCTTCACAGGGTCGGCGTCGAGGGTGACCTCAAGGACCTGCAGGTTGCCGTCTTTGCGGTTATCGAGCGACCCTGAGATCGAGAGCCCCGGGGCTATCCGCCCCGTAACGTTGAAAGACAGAAGCTGGGCAAAGTCGATACTCCCCACGGGATAGCCAGATCCCGCAAGAGCAGCCGAATCTCCCCACCCACCTCTAAGTCGAAACTCCACATCTCCATCTATTTGGAGCTGCGGAGTCGCGGGCCCAGCCCCCGTTGCGGCTGCGGACACTGGCCTCGAGGCCAGGCATAGCACAAGGGCGATCCCGATGATGGCAAGGTGCGCGGCAGCGCTCACACGACCCGGCCCCCAGGGTGTTCGTACGCGACGAGCATTCAGCATTTCCCCATGTCACCTCGATCCGGGTCGCCGTGCATCTCGCCGGCGAACCGCCTTTGGGAAGGTTACGAGAGGGGAGGGCGACCCCTGCGACAGGGTCGACCCTCCCCGGATCCACTAGAACGAGAAGCCAACCGCTACCCTGTGGGCATCCGGCAGAGTCGCGTGCATCTGATACGCGTAGTCAACGTGGAAGCCGTTGATGGCGAACCCCACGCCCGCCGTCATTCCCGACTCCCCCGACTTCCCGACTACGCCGCCTGCGCGCAGCGCGACCATGGGATGGATCTGATACTCCGCTCCGAAATGCCCAGCCATCGCGGTTATGTCGAAATCAGCAGCCACTATCAGCTTGCTGATGGGGTTCACCGACGCGCCGACCACGATCTTCCGGTCGAAGTTATCGGTGAATCCGCTCTTGTACTTCACTGTGCCCAGGAGGTTCCTGCCAACTGCACCGAGCTTCAGCCCGGCGGCGTTGGGCAGGTTCACCATGACGCCGACATCCCCGGTGACCCCGAAGCCTGGGTTGTCGGGAAGCGACTGCCCGTACAGCTTCAGCGCACCACCCACGCTCATGCTCCCGAAGGAGTAGGCGTATCCGCCTAGCACAGCTCCGTCCAGGTATGAGAAGTCAGTCGTTGGATTGCCGAATTCGTCGGTCCTGCCCACTGTGGCCATGAGCCCGAGCAGGCCTACGCCGATGTTCTTCTGGGCGTACCCGGCGCTTAGGTAATTCCCTGCGCCGTAAGCCGTGGAGTACATCGAGGTCACGTTGTGCCCTTTCACGAACGCAAGCCCTGCAGGATTGTAGTACACCGCAGTTCCATCATCGGCTACCGCGACGAACGCGCCGCCCATCGCGAGCGCCCTTGCGCCCATTCCGAAGTCGAGGATCGCTCCAGTGTCCACAGGATCCGCTGGCGGCGTGGAAGCCAGAGCCGCAGGCGCGTGCGCAACTGCCAGCATCGCCGCCAGGGCGACCGCCAAGAACAGATTGCTTAGTCTCTTCACTGTGTCACCCCCAATTAGCGGCTAATGACGAGCCGCATTGTATCGGACTTCACGCCGTCCTTCGTTACCAGAATACCAAGGTACAGGCCGTTGGCCAATGGCTTCCCTGCATTGTCAATCAGTTGCCACTGGAAGAAGTACTCGCCTGCCGCAACATCATGCGAGAACGCGATCCTTCCTGCAACATCGTACACATACAGTGTGGCTGGGCCAACAGTGTTGAAGTAGAAGTTCACTGACCCAGATGCAGGGTTTGGACCAGCGAGGAACGAGTTGAGAGGCGCCACGACGACCGTGATCTCGCCGCTCATGCCCTGGCCGGTCGCACCATGCGGGTCGGTCGCGATGACCTTCACTGTACACTTCCCGCCCCTAGCAAGTTTCGTGGTGTCCCACAGATACTCACCATCGTTGGCCTCGCCGGAAGCTATGTTCTGCCAGGCGCCGCCGCCATCAAATGATACCTGGATCGTGATCGAGAGGGGTTCCGCCTCTGGATCGGTCGCAGTCCACTTGATCAGCTTAGGCCCATACCACACTTCCCCGCCCACAGGCGCAGTCACCTGCACAGAAGGCGCGTAGCTGAGCCAGTCGAGAACATCTCCGAGGATGGTCGCTGGCTGCGACAACGTCGGCTCAACCTGCTTCGCGCCGACGGTGCCTGCTGGCGGTGCGCTGGGTATCGCCTCGAACAGGAAGGCGAAGAACACGAGGCGACTGCCATTGCTGGCCCGCAGAGCGCAAGGCATGCCAGCATCGTTCAGGAAGACAGGCGATGCGCCGGGGCCAAGCGTCAGCGAGTCAGTGCCATCGTAGAGCGCCCCGAAATCCAGGTCGATCAGAAGACCGTCGGAGATCGGGTCTCCGGCTACGCCCCTGACCTTCTTGGTTCCCACGTCGTCGATCTTCCCGACCACATGCAGGTAGTTCCGGGAGAACGCGCTCGTAGCGGGATCCAGGACCCACATGACTTCAGGGCCATTCAGGAACAGACGTCCTCCCTTGTCGAGAAGGTCCGCCACCGCGCCCTCTTCATCGCCCGAGAGCCATCCGTCAGCGCCGCAGCTCCAGATCACCCTGAACTGCTCAAGGCCGGACGCCGCCGCACGACCGCGGGCTGCCTCAGAAGGCGTGGCCACCGCGAAGTCCACATCCAGTTCGTCGAGGACATCGATGAAATAGTACTCGTTCGGCTTGCCATCGTCGTCATCAACTAGAACGACGCCGCCATCGTGGAGCACGAAGATGTGGAGCTCTGCTCCTACGAACTCTCCCCCGGCGTCAGTGACCTTGAGAGTTGCCCAGTAGTCGCCAGCCTCTGCATACTTGTGGGTAGCCTCGGCGGTGTTGGCAACAGGCGAACCATCACCGAAGTTCCACTCATATGTAAGGCCGTTCCCGTTCTCCACTCTTGCCCCAGTCGGCGCAATTGCATCTGGGTCGTGGGCAATGCCTGTGAATGCAATGGTCCGATCGGGTTTCACGAAATACAGGTTCGCCTCCGCCTTGTCGATCGCAGGCGGAATGTTGATGTCGCCCATCAAGTAGTCGTACACCTTGTTGAGCAAGCAGGTGGTATTGTTCGGATCAGGATTCTCGGGCTCTTCGCCCTCGTGGGGCGCCCAGTTGGTGGGCAGCGACATCCACGGCGATGCCAGATACACCACGCGATATGTGTCGTTCGCGTGGCGAAGCGCCGATATGCCTTCTTGGTCATTCGTGAGAATGGGCTGAGAGACCATATCAGGCCAGATCAGGTCGTCCCTCCCGGTCTTTACCTGCCAATCCAACTCCATGCCATCTGTAATCGGGTCTCCCTGTATTCCAAACCACTTCTCCAGTTCCACGTTCTCGATGGCATCCGCCACATGTAGGTAATTCGTGCCGAACCAGTCGATGCCGAGGTCATAGATGACATCTGGCGACGCCATGAACAGCCGTCCGCCGTTCTCGAGGACCGTCGCCAACTCCATCTCCTCGAAAGGCGACAGGGTTTCGAACCTAGTTATGCTGGTGTCCCAGAATATCGGGTTCGCGCTTGTAGCTTTCGCAATACTGAACGGATACTTCGCGTTCAGCTCCACGAACGGCTTGTCCGCGTCCCCAAGCGCATATCTGAAGAAGGACGCATCGAGGAGCGGGCCAACTGCCGCGAATCCGCCTGTGTCGTTCACGTAGACTATGGTTCCAGGGTTCGCTACCGTGATCTGCATCGGATACCTGGAGATCACGCCGGCATCGTTCGTCGCGGAGAAAGTCGCCATGTAGACGCCCTCAAGCGCGTATACATGCTCAGGAACGGTAAGGGCGTGCACATCCGCCGAGCCATCGCCAAAGGACCACCATGCGTCCCGAGTCACGCTGGTGTCATCGACTTTGGCCTCGAATCGCACCTTCAGTGGTGCTGCGCCCATGGCGACATCAGCCGTTGCTTCTTCGATCCCTACAGGGAAGATCCTCTTGATCGCGTTGCCCACGTTCAGGCGTCGGCCCGTTGTGGTTCGACCGACGAGATCGGGAAGCGGATCGCCCGAGTTGAGGATCAGGTCTTTGATGGTCTCCATGCCTTGCGCCCAGCCCGGCGCCCCCTCGTACTGTGGCTTATATGGGTACTCGGCGATCAGCAGTGCCGCTGCGCCAGACACGTGAGGGGTGGACATCGAAGTGCCGCCCATGAAGTAGTAGCCGTCGGCGCCGCCGACAGTACAGGTCGATAATATCATGTGCCCCGGCGCGCCGATGTCGACCGACTGAGCCCCGTAGCAAGAGAAGTTGGCCATACGGTCGTCCCATGTGGTGGCTGCGACAGCAATTATGTTGGGCAGATCATACGACGACGGGTAGTGTGGAGCGAGATCGTCATCGCTAGCGCTGTTTCCCGCCGCCGCGATGAAGAGCATGTTCGAGTTCTTGATGGCCTCGTACAAGGCCTCGCTGTACCCGCCGCCGCCCCAGGAGTTGGATGTGATCGCGGCGCCGTTGGCCTTCGCGTAGTTTAGCGCCTTGACCGCATTCATGGTGTCCCCACCACCAGGGGCCAGGAACTTGCAGGACATGATTCTTACTTTCCAGGCAACACCTACGACCCCGATTTCGTTGTTTCCGACGGCGCCGATAGTGCCGGAAACGTGCGAGCCGTGTAGGTCGCCGTCCGACGGATCGAAGACCGTGTTGTCATCGTGGGCGAAATCCCAGCCGTTGATGTCATCAACATAGCCGTTGTGGTCATCGTCAATTCCGTTCCCTGGTATCTCGCCAGCATTCACCCAGATGTTCGCGGCAAGATCAGGGTGGTTGATCGATATGCCCTGGTCGATAACGCACACGGTCACCGACGAAGCGTCGGTGCGGACCTCCCATGCCTCCGGAGCATCGATATCCGCTCCAGCAAGCGGCACATGCTTCCAACGCACCGTGGCGCTTTCCTGCCCGGTGTTGTTCATCCCATACAGGAGCAAAGCGAACAGCGGATCATTCGGCAGCAGCTGGCCATCTGGGAACCACAGGTAGTTTGGCTCCGCGTACTGCACGAACGGTTTGGACCTGTAGAGCGCGACCGCCGCTTCGACGGTCATGTTCGCCGGGAGCTTGACCCGGTATACATCGGCAGTGTCGCTAACTGCCGCTGCTTCAACGACTTCGACGCCGAGGGAAGCGTTCAGGCTCTCGAAACCCGCCGTGGCGGCTTTGGAGCCTGCGTCTGCAGCCGATACGTAGGACTTGAGCCTGACTAGGACTTCACCATCAACGTACTCCGGAGCCTTTGGGCCTCTCTGAATAGGGAATACCTCGAATTCCGTGTCACTTGGCGCAAGCGTAGCCGGAAGAACCGGTGCAGCCCACGCTCCGAATGCGGCCAAGATGACGACGAGGACGCTCAATAGAGCAGCACGCCTCCACATAGTGGGTCTCGACACACGTATACCCCCTTTGTCCATTGTTGATTTCCTGGTTCGAGTTTACTGGTTACTAATTACGATTGGTCGACGGTCACCTCCAATCGCGGCCACTGAGGCCTGTCCCGCAGCAATATACGGAGTCTTCGGCGCCGCGCGGGAATTTCCTTCCTCCCCCAAAGCAAGCATTGACATATGGGCGCACGAGGCGTAACATGTGGTTAGTGTGTTAGGCCACGAGTGCACTAAGACTTAGATACATGGGCGGGGAGGAGGTGTGAAATGGAGTTCGATTTCGACGAGTCAATTCCCATCTACATTCAGATCATGCGGAGCGTCCTCTGGGATACTGCCATAGGCGCGCTCCTGCCTGGGGACAAGGTCCCATCAGTCCGGGACCTGGCCAAGCAGGCGAAGGCGAACCCAAACACCGTGCAAAGGGCCTACATGGAACTTGAGAGGATGGGCGTGGTGGAGACGCTTAGGGGGCAGGGAACATTCGTGGTGGCCGACCCGGGCATCGCCAGAAACGCGCGATCCGAAGTAACCAACAGCACAGTTCGATCCTTCGTTGCTGAGATGAGGAGATTGCGTCACCCTGATGACGACATACTCAGGCTCGTGTCTGAGCGGTTGACGAATTCCGAGGACGAGGAACGCACCCATCCCGCAACAGGCGGGCCCACGGAAACCATTGGCGACAGGCCAGAGCCGGTCCGACCAGAACTAGAACGGAGGCGCACATAGATGCAGGCCATCGAAATCGCCGATATCCACAAGAGGTATTACCTATCCCACGCGCTCCGCGGGGTTAATCTCGGCATTGAGCAGGGCAAGATTGTTGGGCTGCTCGGGCCGAACGGAGCGGGCAAGTCCACCCTGCTCAGGATCATCGCGGGGATCGGACACCCCACATCAGGCGGCGTCAGGGTAATGGGCCGCAGGGTGTCCATCAGGGCAATAGTGCTCGTTGTGATAATCGCTCTCGCAGTATCGGCCAGTATTGCTCGACCGTGGGTATCGGGAAACAGACTCCTTGAGCAGAGGTTTCCAGGCCAATCCCATGTGGTCACCAGATCATCCAATCAGGCTTCCTGAGGGCCTGCAGGGGCATGGCGAACACCAAGAGGTTGAACCCGACCTCTCCAAGGACAACTGGCTGGGATCCATACGCGGCCTGCGCAAATGCCGCCGCGTATGGACTTACGGCCCACCAACGCGCGATGCCGAGAGCGGCTATCGCAGCAATCCCCGTCCGGGCAACGAGCATCCCAATGGCACGCGCAAATGCCATGCCGCCGCCTGCTTTCCTATCCCAGAGGAAACAGGCGGTAACGTATGCCAGAAACTCAAGCGCCGCCAGCTGCCATCTATCGAAGTACTGCACCCCGATGGAACTGTGATCACGGATGATCGCCCCGCTTAGGATAGCGATCACCATCAGCAATAGGACCATGTACAGCTTAGCCGCCCTGGGGTTGATTCTCAAATTCCTCGCCTCACACACTCATGTCCCGCCAGCGTCCTGAGGAGAATCGCACCATTGAAATGGAGCCTCGCGCGACCCAGTCAAGGGCCATCGCATACCACGCGCCCCTAAGCCCGAGGCCAAGCACGTTAACGAACAGCCAAGCCAGAAAGAAGCGCACTCCCCACACGCTTGCAATGGTCAGATAAAGAACCGCTCTCGTATCCCCGGCGCCACGCAGAGCGCCCACAATCGTGTAGCCAGCAGACATCGGGACCTGTGCAATCGCCATTATTCGAAGAACGCCCGCGCCCAGTTTGATGATCTCCTCATCATCAACGTACAGCCGCATGAGTTGCTCAGGAAAGACGAAAAGCACAATGCCCATGAGGCCCATTATGACGGCGCTGATCTTCCATGATTCCCAACCCGACCGTTCTGCTACGTCCTTCCTCCCCGCCCCCAGTGCTTGCCCCACGAGAGTGGTCGCTGACACCGCAAACGCAAACCCCGGCATGTAGGAGATGGATTCCGCATTGATGGCAATGGCATGAGCAGCATAGGCGGCAGTGCCCAGCGACGCCACGATCCTCACATAGAAGGCCAGGCCCAAGCACAGGCTGATGCGTTCAAGGGCAGCAGGGAGTCCAACATTGAGGATTCGAGCAATCACCTTCAGGTCGAACCTGAACTTGCAGTCGCTCCTGGCTGTTACGACTCCTTGCCCAGAGAGTATGTGCTGCGTAAGAACCCCGGCCCCGAGCATCCGCGAAAGCGTGGTGGCAAGGGCTGCGCCCCTGACTCCCAGAGCTGGGAATCCCCAGTGCCCGTAGATGAGCAGGTAGTTTCCGAAGAGATTCGAGAGGTTAATGAGGATGTTCACCTTCATCGGGAACGTGGTGTCGCCGGCGCCGCGTAGAGCTGCAGAGATCACCATGTTCATGGCCAGCATGAAGAGACCTGGCATCAGCGCGCCCATGTAGCCCACAGCGAAAGGCACGACGTCAGAGCCGGCTTTCATGAACCGAACGAGCCACGGAGTGTACAGATAGCCGACTGCCGCCAACACAACGCCGAGAGCCACGGTGATGGCGAGGGCCTGCGATGTGACTTCGTTTGCCCGCCTCTTGTCGCCAGCTCCGATGAAACGGGCCACGAGAGCGGTGACGCCCACTCCTAGCCCCATGAAAAGCCCCTGCACTATGAAAAGGGGCTGATTGGAAAGGCCGACTGCAGCGACTGCGGCCGCTCCCAATCTGCCCACCATGATCATGTCCGCCATCTGCGTCATGGTTCCGAGCACTTGCTCCGCAACGACTGGCCACGCAAGCGCCATAATCGTCCGGCGCATGGCTCTCGGGTCAGCCATCATGTGGTCGAGGTCCGTACCGGAGAAGACTCCCTTGACATCCCCTGGCGCCGCATCCGCTGTCCTTGGCTCTGGACACTCCATACTGCCCATGTCGACCGCAGCGCCTGCCATCTCACTCGACACGTCAACGCCAACGGAGTCACTCTGGTTTCCAACCGGGATCATCCACATCAGGCACTGTCCCCCATATCAGAGTTACAGCCCCGGGGCTGCAGAGCATCAATTGCCCGCAGACTCGGGGCGAAATCCCGCGTACGAGGCCTCGCGCACGAATGCGCACGCGCCGAAGCCCCCCTAGAATCTGGATGCAAGCTCCAGCCCGACTGTTTTCGTCTGGAAATCGTACCTTCCGTTCACACTGGATATGAGCCCCTGCGAGAACTCAAACCCGAAGGACATCGCTGCCGAGTTGATGGGCCGGAATAGGGCTGGGCCATCGTAATCGGACCCTCCCACCACGGGCGCGGAGACAGTCAGCTTGACATCCGCCCTATCGCCAAGGGATAGCCATCCAGATCCAGATAGCCACACGTGTTGCGATGCGCCTCCGCTCTGCGCGATCACCGCAACCTCGGCGCCAGCTCTATCCGTCACGTCTGCCCGCAGGGCCAGCTCGGAAATGAGCGTGACGGCTGGCGCGCCGAAGGCCACCCCGGAGTACAGCTTGACCGCGACACCCAGCCCCTCTGGGCTGTATTTTCCGCCGTAGCCAACATCCGCCCTCCAGTTCTCGGCGCCAAGCTCTTTCGTATATCCTATGCGCACAGAATCCGCCCGCGTACGCGATGTCTGGAGAGCCGCTGTTAGGTTCGCCCATCCCCTGCCCGCCAGATCCACCCCTGGTCGGTCCGGCCATCGTTCCTGACCTATGAGCCGCGCCGGCATGGCGTCAAAGCCCTCTGGCGCCATGCCGAAGTCGGTCGTTAGGCCTATCCTCGCTGTGGATCCAGTGGCCCTCCCAACGCCCGCCAAACGGGCGCCATCTCCATTGTCCTGGACATACAACATGCCAGATGCTTCCACGGCGGCTACGAGGCTGAACATCTTGGCAACGTCAGCGCCCAAGCCGAACGTGTAGGCTGTAGTTCCCAGCGATGATCCGGCTACACCCGGATTGACCGCACCTCCAAGCCTGAATGTGGCGCCATTCCACTCCAGGTCAGAGGCAAGGCCGACCCAGTTGACCTTGAGGCTCAGCCGGTCATCATCATGGATGATCGACAGCCCGCTGAACACCACCGGGCTACCCTCGACCACAGTCACAGGCGCCGCAATGACTGTGACAGACCCAAATGAGATGAGCAGGGCCACGAAGATCGCAACCATCCGCAATCCGCCGTGCTTCAATCTAACGTACCCCCTTACGCCGGAGCTTCTGGGCAAATCCTTCCATCAGCTCGTAGATGATGGGAATCACGAAAAGGGTAAGGAACGTGGACGTAGTGAGCCCGCCGATTACCGTTAGGGCAAGCGGTCGCTCCATCTCTGTCCCAGATCCCCAACCCGCCGCGAGCGGGACCAATGCCAATATGGTGGTGAGAGCAGTCATGAGTATGGGTCGAAGCCGCGCGCGGCTCGCCTCCACAACTGCCTGTCGTATGCCCAAACCTTCCGTCTTGAGCTGGTTGATGAAGTCCACCATGACGATTCCGTTGTTCACTACGATGCCAGCAAGCACAATAAGGCCGATAATCGCTGTGAGGCTTATCGTCTCTCCTGCCAACGCAAGAAGCCCGATCGCGCCTATTGCAGCCAGAGGCATTGTGAACATGATTATAAGCGGATAGAATAGCGATTCATACTGCACCGCCATCACCATGTACACGAGCACAACCGCAATCACCGCCGCGAGCTTGAGATCCGCGAAGGAATCCGCCATGATACGGTTCACACCTGCAAGCTCGAGATCGTACCCTTTGGGCATGTCGACCTCGCTGGCAACTGAGAGAGCCTTCTTCCCTGCAGCAGATAGGCTCATGCCATCGAAAGCCACAGTCAGAAGCACGTAGCGCCTGCCGTTGCGCCGACTTATCTTCATCGGCCCATCTACCACCTTGGGAGTCGCAACCCTGCCCACGAGCACCTCAGTGGGCGGCGCCAGCAGGGAGGGCCCAACGCTTGCGGCCGTGCGGGCCGCAGCGGAGGCATTGCTCCCCATCTCACTCGCGGAACTCATGATCCCCGATGTGGATAGGCTGGCCGACACAGGCATCGCCATTAGTCCTTCCAGAGTCGGAGTGCCCTCAGAAGCAGGCTTCACAATCACAGGGATCAGCTCGCCGTTGCGCTCCAGGTATGTAACAGTAGTCCCGAGCATGCCCGTGCGGACCCCAACTCCGATCTGGCCCACCGTCAGACTCCCCAGTAGTGCTCTGTTTGGATTCACATCGAGGAGCATCACCGGCTGCAGTTCGCTTGCGGTGGACGACACCTCTATGAACTCCGGGACGGCGCGCAGCTTGTCGACAATCGCTTCCGCGTACTCATTGAGGCGTGCAGCATCCAGCCCGAAGATCTCAAGGCTCACGCTGCTGCCGAATAGGTCAAGCATCCCGCCGGTGAGAAGGCCGTAACCCGTAGTGTCCACATTGTAATCCATGCCCGGGTAGTGTTCAGCCGTAGACTCAAGCGCCTCACGTATTCGACCGCCAGCCTCGTCTGCGGAAAGCTGATCACGCCCATCCCTCCGAAGTTTCACGCCAAGGGAGATCATGTTGGATGAGGCGCCGCTGGCCACTGCAAGGAAGTCGCCAGATCCCGCGGAACCCACTTCAGCTGTGACTGACTCAATTCCAGGAGCCTTCACAAGCTCTCCCTCAATGGCCAGTGCAGCCTGGTTCGTGACCTCTACCGGAGTTCCAGCTTGCATGTGCACGCTCACATCCACGCGGCCCATGTCCATCTTCTTCAGAAACTCCATTCCCAGCCTGGGATAGATCCATACCGACACCACTGCAGCTGCGCCGACAATTCCCAAAACAATCCATCTATGCGCGAGCGACCAGCTCAGAGCCTTGTCGTAAACGCCAAGAAGCGTACGCCGTTTCTCCACATCCCCCTGCATCGACGTAATGCGATCCTTGGATATGCCCACGAACAGGCCGGCAGCCAGCGGCACAACGGTAACCGCAACAACCAGCGATGCTAGGAGCGAGAATGTCACTGTGATTGCGAGATCCTTGAACACCTCTCCAGCGAGGCTCCCGAGAAAGGCGATGGGCAGGAAGACCGCAACGGTGGTCATTGTTGATGCGGCAATGGCCATTCCCACCTCTTTGGCGCCGTTAACCGCGGCAGTCATAGGTGGATCTCCTAGCTCCTGCCGTCTGAAGATACTCTCCAGTACGACTATGGAGTTGTCCACCAGCATGCCCACGCCAAGAGCCAACCCGCCCAGGGTCATCAGGTTGATCGTGAGTTTCGACACATACATCAGCACAATGGTGAAGATGATCGACAGCGGAATCGACACGCCTATGATGAAGGTGCTAGTCGCATGCCTAAGAAACACGTAAAGGATGATCACGGCGAGTATGGCGCCTTGCACAGCGCTGTTGGTCAGATCGCGAATTGAACCGGTGATGAACTGAGACTCGTCGAATATGTAGCTCAGCTCGATATCGGGATACTTCTTTATCAGCTCTGCCATGGCTGCCTTCACTCGGTTGGCCACAGTGACGCTGTTCTCACCTGACTGCTTGTACACTGATAGCACGATCGCTGACTTGCCATTTATGCGAGTGTAGCCCTCAGCTCGCTGGAAGGTCTCCCTCACGGTCGCCACGTCGGCTACTGTGAGGAATGGCTGTGCGAGCATGGAGAGCCCCAGAAGCCCGCCGTGAGCGGATCCTTCTGATTCGTCTCTGGGCCTGAGCCCAATTGCCAGCCCCGCAACATCATCTGCGGAGGTGAATTTCGCCCCTACCCTTGTTTGGTACCTTACACCCTCATCGATGACTACTCCGGCTGGAATCGACAGGTTCTGGAAGGTGATGAGCTGCTGAAGCAGGATCGGACTCAGCCCGCTCCTCTGCAGCTTGGAATGGTCGTATTCGACAGTGATCACCCGGTCCGCGCCGCCGGTTATTGAGGCTCCAGCGACTCCTTCCACTCTCTCGATTGCGGGTTTCACGATTTCGCGTGCCTGCGACGTGATGTCGCTCACATCTCCAGGCGCGCCGATGCTCATCGTGAGCATTGGAATCTCCGATGGGTCGATCCGGCTGACTATCGGCTCCTGGACTCCCTCGGGAAGCTGGTAGCCCACCCTATCGAGGCCTGAGCGCATCTCCTCCTGCGCAGCGCCCAGATCAGCCCCCCAGTTGAACTCAGCAAGGCATAGAGACGCATTCTCCATGCTGGTTGAGGTGACGGTTCTGATGTTTCGAACCGACCGCAGCGCCCTCTCAATTGGTATGGTCACAGTTCCCTCAACGGTATCCGGATCAGCATTGGGATACACCGTGACTACTGCGATCATCGGCAGGTTAATCTCAGGCAGAAGGTCCAGGCCTATCCTACCGAGAGCGAGAAAACCAAAGAGCAGGCAGGCGGTCACCGCTATGAAAACTGTGACCGGACGGCGTATTGACTGCTCAGCGATACTCATCGAGCTTCCCTCCAGAAACGCCGGATCATCACTTGATGTCAGTGATCCGGGTTCCCTTGGGGAGTTCCCGGAGCTTGTTCGCATCCAGTTTGGCGTTGAGTTTGAGATTGTTTATCGCAACAGCGGCAATTCTCTTTCCTTGGGAGTCGTAGACTTCCACTTTTCGAACCATGTAGGTCTCGCAGTCCACCCATACCAGCTGATACCCTGTTTGCTCATCCTTGGATCTGGTCTCGATGACATGGTATGGAAGGCGATCTATTTTGTCCTGGCGCACGTACTTGAACACCATCACACCAGCGGGATCCAACGATAGGAGATGATCCAGGTCCAATGTACCCATGTCCAGCCCAAGCTGCGCAGCAATGCTCTGAGTCTTGCCGCGGTACGCCTGCCCGGTGACGGGCATATACACAGTTGCCTGGTCTTTCTTCATGTCAAGTATGATAATCTGCCCCTCGAGGACCTGATGCTCCGTGATCTCCATCCGAGTAAGCTTACTCACACGATCCGCCGAGACTCGCACTGTCATCTTGATTGGCGCTTTCCCGGATGGGTCCGAGTAATCCGCGGCTACGTCGGCCTGAATTGTCTGAATCTCCCTGAGCTTCTCTGAGGCCCGAACTGCAATCTCGTCTGCTGAGGGCGCAGCCTGTGACGGTCCAACAGACATAAGAATGATGACGACAGCCACGGCCAGAAGGCGCTCCAGGTGCGTCACGGGCCAGCGTGACCGTCTAGAATGATACTGATGATGAACCACGCCTCGCACAGATACTGCCCCCAATCCCAGCTAGTACACGCATAACGATATTATAGGCATCGTGGAAAACCAGTGTCAATCGAGCTGCCCTTCGTAATGACGTTTCTCGGCTGGCCACAGTTCCACGTCCTCCCCGTTCCGCATCGCGGCGGCAATGTTGGCACGGACCATGCGGTTTTCCTTGGAGAGATCTAGTATGAGCTTCTTGGCCCTAGCGCGCGAGGTATTCGCCGAATATGGGCAAGGGCTCGGCACGGGTTCGATTTGCGCCAGACGCACACCCTTGATGACATCCTTCTCAGTGAGATACATCATTGGACGTATCACCGTGACGCCTGTGCGGGCCAGGTGGGTCTTCCATGGAAGAGTGCTCACCTTACCTGCATAGATGATGTTCATAAGGAATGTCTCCATGGCGTCATCCTTGTGGTGGGCCAGGGCGACCACCTCGAAGCCATGCTCCGACGCAAACCGGTTTAGGGCTGCGCGGCGAAAATACGAACAGACCGCACACGGGTTCTGCCTAGAGGATCGCTCCTCGATTATGTCGGCGATTCGCGTAGTGATCAGATAGTGCTCAACGCCCAGACTGGCGGAATAGCGTCGGATAGCATCGACATCGAGCGGATGCTTGAAACCGAGGTCCACAGTCGCAGCTGCAATAGTAAACGGAATCTCCAGGTATGACTGGATCACATTGAGGGCGTACATGAGAAACATGCTGTCCTTCCCGCCGGACAGCCCGATCAACACCTTGTCGCCAGGACTTATGAGGTCGAATTCGAGAATTCCCCTGAGAAGCTTGGAATGATACGGCTTGGGCAGGCAATTCGCAGACATCAGGATCACCACCGTCCTGCGAAATCAAGACGGCATGGCCTCCCGATCGGGTGGCCATGCCTCATGACAGTGATATTCATAAGTGGCGGAGAGAGGGGGATTCGAACCCCCGCTAGGGTTTCCCCTACTAATGGTTTAGCAAACCATCCCCTTCAGCCAGCTTGGGTATCTCTCCACTTCAAAGCCTGACCAGCTATATCGCCTATTTGGCGGAGGGGGTGGGATTCGAACCCACGGCCCATTTCTGAGACACCGGTTTTCAAGACCGGCTCCATAAACCGCTCGGACACCCCTCCTGTTTCATCGGTTTTCGCCCACGCACCCGCCCTGCTGCAGTAGGCGCGCGGAGAAAGGAATGAACCGGGTTTGAGCCGACATCAGTATATCACCTGCGTCCAACTCGCGTCAACTACATCGCATTCCTTCCGCATTCCTTGGGCCGCACCCTTCTGAAGCGGCGCGGGCTCGGCCCGGATGTGCAGCAAACCTTGCAGGACCTATAAGTTCTTCGTTGAACATGTCGATATATCCTGTGATACCTACGGCAGTGGACGCCATCCTCGGAGGGCACAGATGCGTTACATATCCATTCACAACTCCGTACCCGGGATGATCCTGGCCAGGCATGTGTGGGGACCCCGCGGCCAGATCCTCCTTACAGCCAATACTGTTCTCAAGGATTCGTACATCCAGCGCCTTCTGGATCTCCAGTATTCCGCGATATACATCAAGAGCTACGAAAGCGAACCGGTTGAGAATCTCGTGGAGCCGGTGAAACAGCAAACCCTTGTTCAGGCTAAGGAAACACTTCGTTCAATTGTCGACATCGCCTTGAGCTCTTCCCGCATCGACATCCCAAAGATCGTCTCCATCGTGGAGTCCATAGTGGACCAGGTCCTCGGCAACAGAGACGTGATCTACAACATGGCCGACATCAAAGCCTTCGATGACTACACATTCGGCCATTCTGTTGATGTGTGCGTCTTGTCGGTGATGTGCGCCTCAGAGATGGGCATGAACAAGTATGAACTGCTGGACCTTGGCACAGGCGCCATAATGCACGACATGGGCAAGCTGTTCATCCCCAAAGAGATACTCTCGAAAGTCTCTCATCTGAGCGCTGATGATTGGGATGTGATAAGGCAGCACCCGTGGGACGGTTTCCAGTTCCTTCGAAGGCAGATACCACTGATCCCTGCGCACATAGCCCTGCAGCACCATGAGAGATTCGATGGCTCGGGCTACCCGCGAGGACTAGAAGATGAAGCCATGCTGAACCTCGCGAAGGTGACTGCCGTTGCGGATTCCTACAACGCGATGACATCCGACAGGCCATACAGGCGGGCCATGATGCCCCATCAGGCACTGCCAATCATTGTTCGGGAAGCAGGCAGGAGCTACAACCCCGACGTGGTGAAGGCATTCACGCGCGTGGTGGCTGAGTACCCCCTTGGCAGCTTGGTGAGGCTGTCGGACGGCTCGACTGCCTGCGTATCCGGGGCAACCAAGGGCATCTACCAGCTTACGATCGCATCCGGTCCACGTGAGGGAGAGTCGATCCAGGTGAGCCGTGATAGCGAACTGGCTATCATCGAGAGGATCGAGTGAATCCTCCTCGCTATTGAATAGGGCCACGCTGCCGATGGTGCGCGGCCCTATCTGTTGCCCACGACTTGCCTCATGCTTTGTTCCGGGATTCTACTTCTCTTTGGAGATGACCTCCGCTCCTCCCATGTAGGGGCGAAGCCTATCAGGGATAATCACTGTCCCATCTGGCTGCTGGAAGTTCTCGATCACGGCCGCCATGGTCCTTCCAACGGCAAGCCCAGATCCGTTCAGAGTATGAATGTACTCTGCCTTTGCTCCTGGCGCTGGCCTGAACTTGATGTCTGCGCGACGCGCCTGAAACGCTTCGAAATTGCTGCACGAGGAGATCTCAACATACCTGCCATAGCTGGGCATCCAGACCTCAAGGTCGTATTTCTTCGCAGCCGAGAAGCCAACATCACCGGTGCACATCTTCGTGACCCGGTACGGAAGCTCAAGCAGCTCTAGGACTGCGGCAGCGTCGCAGACGAGGCTTTCGAGCTCATCATAGGACGTATCGGGATGCACGAACTTCACCATCTCCACCTTGTCGAACTCATGCTGACGAATGAGCCCTCTGGTGTCACGACCGGATGCGCCAGCCTCAGCCCGGAAACACGCTGTGAAAGCGCAATGCTTGATGGGCAAAGAGGCGCAGTCGAGTATCTCGCCGCGGTACATGTTCGTCACAGGAACCTCAGCAGTCGGAATCATGTAGTAGTCAAGGCCCTCGCACTTGAACATGTCCTCAGCGAACTTCGGCAACTGGCCAGTGCCTACCATCGATGCCCTGTTCACCAGGAACGGGGGATATACCTCGCTGTATCCGTGTTCGGTCGTGTGAAGATCGAGCATGAAGCTGGTTATCGCCCGTGAGAGCCTCGAGCCAGCCCCCTTGTATATGACGAACCTGGCGCCTGTGATCTTGGCAGCTCGCTCGAAATCGAAGATCCCGAGGGCGACCCCGATATCCCAGTGAGCCTGAGGCGCGAACGTGAACGTCGTTGGTTCACGCCACCGTCGAACCTCAACGTTCTCGGTGTCATCCTTGCCCAAGGGAACGGATGGATGTGGAATGTTCGGAATTCCAAGCAGCATCTCTTGGATCTCCGCGTCTACAGCGGAAAGCTCATCATCGAGCTTTCGGATACTATCAGCCACACCCTTCATATCCGCGATTATCTCCGCCGCATCGAGCTTCTGCTTCTTCATTCGCGCGACCTTCTCCGAGGCTTCGTTCCTCCGTCGCTTCAGTTCCTCCACTTCCACAAGCATCGCCCTGCGGCGTTCGTCCTTCGAAAGCAGGGTATCGAGTATGCGGGTATCCTCTCCCCTGCGCACAAGGGAATCCCGAACAACGTCGGAGTTCGCCCGCACGAATTTCAGATCAAGCACATCAGCCACCCCTTCTCGATAGGTCTCTTGCGCCGTCTACCTTTGCCCCTGCCCAACGCGCAACACTGCAGAGGCTGTCGCCGGTTTGGGCAACAAAAAACCCGCCCCCTGCGACTCTCGCCGCCGGGGGCGGGAAAACTCTCCCGTGTTGCCACCCCGATTGGCCGCCTGAACAAGCTCCCATTCGCAGACCGCTGCTAGGTGCTTGTTTACAGGCGCACCCTCTCGTTTCCGCTATGACGGGCGGTCCCGGCCCAGCTTACTCTCTTTCGGCCAGCCACTCCAGGGCGGATTCACCCGCATCCACTCACCGTTTCCCACCAGCGCCTCCGTTAGTCCCCACCCACTCGGCTCTTCCTAGTAGGCAGGCGCAAGGCGCGTCCGGCTCTCTTTGCAGAGGATGACGGGATACTGCTCCCCTTCATCGTGTTTTCGATTCGCAGTCCGCAGAGGCGGTCTGCGATTACCCCTTATGATACCCTGCTGATCAGCGAATGTCAATAGGCGCAAGGACCAAAAGGACCAAGTCGAATCGGAAAGGCCCGATCGTCCTCGCACAGGAGGACGGTCGGGCCACATGGCCATTAGGGCCAACTGACTTACACCAAGCAGCAGGCTGCTTATGCCTGCTCCCCGCACTTCGCAAGGAGCACCGCCCACTTCCGGTCTACGTCATCCTGCAGTTCAGTGAGGATGTGCTCGTTCTCCGGCTTGAACAGGTGGCGGAACCTATCCTGAGTCTTGAGGAACTCCACAAGGGGTTTCTTCTCCTTTGGCCTGTATGTGAGCTTATACTCCCCGTTCTCCACCTCATACAACGGCCAGAAACACGTATCAACCGCCAGCCTCGCGATCTCGATTGTCTTGTCAGAGGTGAACTTCCATCCTAGCATACACGGCTGGATGATGTTCATGAACGCCGGGCCTTCCACCGCAAGCGCCTTCTTGACCTTGGTCACCGTGTCATTCCAGAACGCCGGCGAGGCCTGTGCTACGTATGGAATGCCGTGGGCAGCCATAACCTCTGTCAGGTCTTTGCGATACTGCTTCTTGCCGTACGACTCGGCTCCGACAGGGCTCGTGGTAGTGTTCGCACCGCGCGGAGTCGCACTCGACCGCTGGATGCCAGTGTTCATATACGCTTGGTTATCGTAGCAGATGTAGAGCATATCGTGCCCCCGCTCCATTGCCCCGGAAAGCGACTGGAACCCGATGTCATAGGTTCCGCCATCGCCGCCGAATGCGATGAAGTCGATCTTCTTGCTCACCTTGCCACGGCGGGAAAGCGCCCTGTATGCCGCCTCCACTCCGCTCACCGTAGCTGCGGAGTTCTCGAACGCGTTGTGAATGAACGGCGTCTTCCACGCGGTATACGGGTATATTGTGGTGCCTACCTCCATGCACCCGGTGGCACACCCGACTACCACAGGGTTGTCGGCCGCAAGAAGCGCCTGCTTTATGATGATCGGAAAACCGCATCCGGCACAGGCGCGGTGACCTGACGAGATCATGACTTCCTTCTTCGACAGTTCCTTCAGAGTCGCCATGTGCACACCTCCTATTCTCTGACACCCAGGTAGGTGAGAGTTCTCTCAACCATGCCTGTGTCAGCCGTCTTCTTAAGGTCCTCATATACCGACCTGATGTTCTCGAGCGTGACGTCGCGTCCGCCGATCCCGTAGATGTAATTGACGATCTTCGCTCCGCACACGCCATACATGGCCGAACGGAGTTCCGCAAACACAGGTCCGCTCACAGCGTTGAACGAGTCGGACCGATCCATCACCCCTATGGCCTTCACGTGCTTCAATGCCTCAGCGAGCTCAACCGCAGGGAACGGCCTGAAGGTTCGGAGTTTCAGCATTCCAGCCTTCACGCCCTCCGCGCGCAGCGTCTTGATGACCTCGCGCGCAGTGCCAGCTGTAGAGCCCAGGACTACTATGGCGATCTCGGCGTCGTCGAGCATGCACTCCTCGAAGAAGCCGTACCCACGCCCGGTGAGCTTGCCATACTCGCGCCCAACGTCGAGGATTACTTTCCCCGCGTTCCTCATGCCCTCAGCCTGCTGCCGCTTGTGCTCGAAGTTCCAGTCGTACAGGTCCAGCGGACCAACGGTGACCGGGTGATCCACGTCGAGAAGCGGATTCTCCGGCACGTACTCCCCTATGAACTTCTTCACCACGTCGTCTTCCAGGGTGTGCATGACTTCCATGGCGTGGCTTATGATGAAACCATCCATCGTCACCATGGTGGGAAGCAGCACATCCTTGTGCTCGGCGATCCTCACCGCCTGAATGGCGTTGTCGTAAGCCTCTTGTGCATTCTCGGAGAACAGCTGGATCCATCCAGAGTCTCTCGCTCCCATCGTGTCGCTGTGGTCACAGTGGATGTTGAGCGGGCCCGACAGCGCCCTGTTCACAACGGGCATCACGATTGGAAGTCGCATGGAAGCGGCGATGTACACTATCTCCCACATCAACGCAAGCCCATTGGCGGAAGTCGCCGTCATGGCCCGCGCGCCACCCGAGGCCGCGCCCACCGTAGCGCTCATCGCCGAATGCTCGCTTTCAACCGTCACGAACTCGGTGTCCACCCTGCCGTCAGCGACGAAGCTGGAGAAGATCTGCACGATCTCTGTCTGAGGCGTGATGGGATAGGCAGCCACAACGTCCGGGTCTATCTGGCGCATCGCCTCTGCGACTGCCTCGTTGCCTGTCTTGGCAACTCTAGTACTCATTCTTTTCTCCTCCTCCCTACTTCGTCTAGGCCTCTTCGTCCTTGATCATTGTAAGGGCCTTGTTCCCGCGCTTACCAGGGCACTCACGAGCGCAGATTCCGCAGCCCTTGCAGTGGGCATAGTCGATGCCTTTGAACTTACCGTCCTCAACGAGGATCGCCTGGTCAGGACAGAATATCCAGCAAAACAGGCAGTTGATGCAGTTCTCCGGCACATGAACCGGACGGTACGTCCGCCATCCGCCTGTCTCGTACTTTGCAGCACATCCGGGTTCCGTGATGCGTCCTGCCTTCAGTACGTCCTTCCACCCTGCGCTTTTGGAAATTGACATTATGAAGCCACCTCCCGGTAGGCCCTTCTAATAGCATCCAGATTCTTGGCGACCACATCTGGACGCAGCTTCTTCGCTAGCTTGTGCTCGGTATCCTGGATCAGCGCTTCGAGGCTCAGCAACCCAGTGGCCGCGATCAGGGCGCCCATCATCGGAGTGTTCGGGATGTTCTTGCCTATGGCAGCCATGGAGATCTGAGTCGCGTCGAGGGTGTACACCTTTGCAGGGCTGCCCCCGAGATTCAGCTTCGCGCACATCTCAGCTGGGGAAAGCGGAGTGTTGACCAGGTATATCCCGTTCTCGGGCACACCGGCCTTCACATCCACCGTTGCGATTAGCGTTGAGTCAAGCACAACTACGATGCTCGGGTTTTGGACATGACAATGCAAGGTGACTGGTTCATCGCTGATTCTGTTGAACGCCTGCATAGGCGCGCCCATTCTCTCGGGCCCATACTCAGGGAACGCCTGAGCATACTTCCCCGCGGAGATGACCGCCTCGGCGAGAACGAGCGCGGCGGTCTTGGCTCCCTGGCCAGCGCGACCATGCCAACGAATTTCCAGGAGCTTACCCATGGTTTTCCTCCCCCTACAGTGATGCTATTTCGTACAGAACATCGCCCAGTCTGGTGTGGGCACAGCTTGTACATTTATGAAGTACGCCTCGAAAGCCCGGGGCATACGCCACAAGCCAATTGCCGAGCTGGCCCGTTGGCCAGCTCGCATGATTACACTATCAGAATGATGCTTCAGCGACAAGTTCAGGGTACAATGGGAATCTGCGGGTCAGCCCTTCCACGCTGCTTCTCACCACTGCTAGTGCATCCTCCGACCCGATGTTGGAGAGGGTATCGCTGATGAGCGCTGCTATCTCGCCCATCTCCGATTCCTTCAGCCCACGAGTTGTTACGGCTGGAGTGCCGATTCGGACACCGCTCGTCACCATGGGCTTTTCTGGATCGAACGGGACCGCGTTCTTGTTCACAGTGATCCCAATCTCATCAAGTGCGCGTTCAGCCGCCTTGCCCGTGATCCCAGTGCCCCTCATGTCCATGAGCATCAAGTGGTTATCTGTTCCTCCAGAAACGAGGCGCCACCCATGCGCCGACAGGCCTGATGCAAGGGCCTGAGCATTGGACAGGATCTGCTTCTGATAGGCCGAGAACTCCGGGCGCAAGGCTTCTCCGAACGCCACGGCCTTCGCCGCTATCACATGCATCAAGGGACCGCCCTGCGTGCCCGGGAAGATCGCGGAGTCAATCTTCTTCGCCCACTCCGCTTTGCACAGGATCATGCCACCGCGGGGACCTCGGAGGGTCTTGTGTGTAGTAGTGGTGACGAACTCTGCGTACGGGACGGGATCCGGATGAAGCTTCGCGGCCACAAGGCCAGCAATATGCGCCATGTCCACCATCACAAGGGCTCCCACGCTATCAGCAATTGCCCTTATGCGCTGGAAATCAATGATTCGCGGATATGCGCTGGCGCCGGCGACTATCATCTTGGGGTGGTGCTCAGCAGCCAACGACTGAAGGGCGTCGTAATCAATCCGTTGATCCTCCACGCGGACGCCGTATGGAATAAAGTTGAAGTACTTGCCCGAAATGTTGAGGCGCATCCCGTGAGTAAGGTGCCCCCCGTGGGCAAGGTTCAAACCCAGCACGGTATCGCCTGGCTCCAGTGCGGCGAAGTAAACGGCCATGTTGGCCTGGGCGCCGGAATGCGGTTGCACGTTGGCATGGTCCGCTCCGAAGAGCGCCTTTGCCCGCTCGATAGCTAGAGACTCCGCGATGTCCACGTACTCACAGCCGCCGTAGTATCTCTTGCCGGGGTACCCTTCTGCGTACTTGTTGGTAAGGGGCGACCCGAGCGCCTCAAGAACCGCCCTGCTCACAAAGTTCTCTGAAGCGATCAACTCGATCTTGTCGTTCTGCCGATGGATTTCGGAGAATATCGCTCTGGCGATCTCCGGGTCCTCGCGTCTGACATAGTCGTACATACGTTCACCCTCGCTTTTCCGCATTGTGCGCCCGATAGTCGGACGCCATCTCAACGAAGAGCGCATGGATTCGCGCATCGGAAGTCAGTTCAGGATGAAAAGCGCAGCCCAGAAGATGCGCCTGCCGCACAAAGACCGGCTCGCCGCCGAAACGTGCAAGCACTGACACTTCCGAAGCGACCTGCCTTATGATCGGTGCACGGATGAACACTCCCGGGAAGGGCTCACCCATCCCCTCCACATTCAAGTCGACTTCAAAACTATCGACCTGCCGCCCGAACGCGTTCCGCTCAACGGATATGTCCATAAGGCCCAGCCTTGGCTGGGCGCTCCCAACTATCTCCCTGGCAAGGAGTATGAGCCCTGTGCACGTGCCGAAAACCGGCATTCCACACTCCGCTGCAGCCCGTATCGATCGATCGAGGCCAAACTGCGTGAGCAGCTTGCCGTGGGTAGTGCTCTCTCCGCCCGGAAGGATCAGGCCGTCCACATCTGCCAGTGTAGCTGCATCCCTGACCGGGACCGCTTCCACTCCGAGAGATCTGACCATGTCGATATGCTCCGACACAGCCCCCTGATAAGACAGAACACCGATCCTCATCGGATTCCAGCACCCCCAGATGGTAGGACATCGTGCAGCTGCGCCCGCTGCTACCAGCCGCGTCCCTGAATTTTGCTGGCCTCATCCATGGATGAGGCGTCGATTCCCCTCATCGCTTCTCCAAGCCCCCTAGATACCTCAGCGAGGACTTTCGGATCAGCGTAGTTCGCCACCGCCAAAACCACCGCTTTGGCCATCGCCGCAGGGTTCTCCGACTTAAAGATCCCAGAGCCCACAAAGACCCCATCTGCGCCGAGTTGCATCATCAGAGCGGCATCGGCGGGAATCGCCACGCCGCCAGCGGCGAAGTTGACCACCGGCAGCCGGCCAGTGGAGGCTACCTCGCACACGAGGTCGTATGGAGCGCCCATTTCCTTTGCGACGGTCATGAGCTCTTCATGGGGCAGATTCTGAAGCCTGCGAATATCTCCAATTACCGCACGAATATGGCGAACGGCCTCCACAATATCACCAGTGCCAGCCTCGCCCTTTGTTCGCATCATGGCAGCGCCCTCGCCTATCCTTCTGAGGGCCTCTCCCAGGTTCCTGCAACCGCATACAAACGGGACTTTGAAGGCGTTCTTATCGATATGGTATTTATCGTCAGCAGGAGTGAGCACTTCGCTTTCGTCGATGAAATCGACTCCCAAGGCCTCTAATATCTGTGCCTCTACGAAATGCCCTATCCGCGCCTTCGCCATTACTGGAATGGTCACGACGCTCTTTATGCGCTCAACCACGGTAGGGTCGGCCATTCTTGCCACACCGCCGGCAGCACGGATGTCAGCCGGAACGCGTTCCAACGCCATCACGGCGACCGCTCCGGCATCTTCAGCGATCTTTGCCTGCTCAGCTGTTGTGACATCCATTATCACGCCACCCTTGAGCATCTGAGCTAGCCCGGCCTTGACTCTAAGGGTTCCCCTCTCGGAAGTCTCTCCGCCCGCCATGCAGAATCCCTCCATGTGTCGAAATCCATTGTTCATTGTACTACACTGCTAGAGCATGCACAATACATTGCCCCTGCGCCCTCGCCGACTGCGCCGTCCCGCTGGCCGCAGGTCATCGCTGCCCACGCGTGGGCGTACAACACGTGGACTCCTCTGCTTACGCGGAGGAGCCCAGCCCAAGACGCGTGTAGGTTCATTCCCACTATCGTGAGCACGAGCCGTCGAGACAGCCTGCGGCAGACGCCTCCGCGAGTGCGAGGAGCTATGCCGGGTTCGGCGCGCCAACCGGGCACACATCGTGGCAGTTGCCGCAGTCAATGCACTTATCCGGATCGATAACGTAGATGTCGCCCTCACTGATGGCCTCAGTGGGGCACTCGGGCTTGCACGCTCCGCAAGCAATGCAGTCATTGTTGATCTTGTGCGCCAACAGAAAACACTCCTTCTGAGGTGTAATACCCGGTTCATTCTACACGATGACCGGGAGTCATACAATCACCCCTCGCCCATCTTTTCGATGTGAGCCCCGGTTTCCCACGGCAATTCCAAGGAAACAGCGGCGAGGCAGCGAAAGGCTTGGATGCATAACGATACGGAGAAAGCGCCGGTGGAGGCACAATCCTCTACCGACGCGTTCAAACGAAACTGAAGGCAATATGGTGGACCCGACGCGGATCGAACGCGCGACCTCTAGAGTGCGATTCAAGCGCTCTCCCAGCTGAGCTACGGGCCCATCTGAACTCTTCGCAACGTTGATACTACCACACGATAGCTCTCAAGTCAACGGGCGAAGCGAAGGCGCGAAGGCAAGCCGCGGAGGCAACGGGCAAAGGCTGGTTGCCGAATTCCCCCATTAACTCAGCGTTTGCTGAGGCGCGAAGCAGCAGCTGCGTCCAGAAAGCACACTACGCTGGGGTGGGTCTGAAGGATGGATGCCGGCGTCTTCGGGGTAACCGGACCCTCCAGAGCATTTTTGATAATGTCGGCCTTGCCATCTCCGGATGCCAGGAGGACTATCTCTCGCGCCTTCATGATCGTTCCGATGCCCATGGACATGGCAGAGCCTGGTAGAGTGTCGTACCCTCCCTTGGCCTGGTTCACCTCAACAGTCTGCCTGGCAAGCTGCACAACATGGGTAGTGGAATTCCTGTCCGTTCCCGGTTCGTTGAAACCTATGTGGCCATTCATCCCTATTCCCAGGACCTGCAGATCAATGCCGCCGGCTGCCTCAATGAGAGCTTCGTAGCGCGCGCACTCGCCGTCGGCATCCAAAGCGGCCCCATCTGGAATGTGGACTAGCAATGGGTTTAGGTTCACGTGAGAGAGCAGGTTATCAGCCATGAACGTATGGTAGCTTCTGGGATCATCGTGGGCAAGCCCACAGTACTCGTCGAGGTTGAAAGTCGTAAGGCCGGAAAAGTCGAGCCCTTCCTCCCGATGGAGCCTGGAAAGCTCAGCGTACATGCCCACCGGAGTCTCACCAGTGGCAAGCCCGAGCACCATGTGGGGTTTCCTCATGACCCGCTCGGAGATGAAGTGGGCCGCCCTGGAGCTCATCTCGGCATAATCTCTGCATATGACAACCTGCACAGGCACAGCCTCCAATACTCGTCTAGTCCCTCGGACGCATCTGAGGGAAGAGGATGACATCCCTGATCGACGCGGAATCCGTCAGGGTCATTATTAGCCTGTCCACTCCAAGACCCATTCCACCGGTGGGGGGCATGCCATATTCCAGCGCAGTCAGGAAATCCTCGTCCAGAGGATGAGCCTCGTCGTCGCCGTGCTCTCTCTGAGCCACCTGATACATGAACCGCTCCCTCTGGTCGATTGGGTCGTTCAGCTCTGAAAAGGCGTTGGCTAGTTCACGCCCAGCGCACACCGCCTCGAACCTGTATGTGAAACGGGGATCGCCTGAGAGCTTCTTCGCCAAAGGCGACACTTCGATTGGGTAGTCCAACACGAAGGTGGGCTGGATCAGATTCGCTTCGACCTTCTCCTCATACGCTTCGCTCAGGCACTTGCCGCAAGAGGCATCATCGTCAACCTCCAGGCCCATGCCACGGGCCGCGCGCACGGCTTCAGCCTGTGGAAGCGACGGAAAGTCGACGCCTGTGCGCCTGATCACGAGATCACGCATCGTGGCTCTCGGCCACGGAGGCGCGAAGTCGATCTCGGCGCCCTGATAGGTGACGTGAGTGGCGCCAAGCGCCGTCTGCGCGACGTACGACACGAGGCCTTCGGTTATGTCCATCATGTCGTGGTAGTCGGCATAAGCCTGGTACAGCTCAATGGATGTGAATTCCGGGTTATGCTTTGTGGAGATGCCCTCGTTCCGGAAGATGCGGCCCATCTCGTACACGCGCTCCAGGCCGCCAACTATCAGCCTCTTAAGGTGCAGCTCTGTCGCAATCCGAAGGTAAAGATCCATATCAAGCGCGTTGTGATGCGTAATGAAAGGCCGGGCTGCCGCGCCTCCCGCCAGTGTGTGCATCGCAGGGGTCTCCACCTCAAGGAACCCGCGAGAATCAAGGTAACTTCTGATCGCACCGACGATCTTCGTTCGAAGAATGAACGTCCTCCGAACCTCCGGGTTGACTATGAGGTCAACGTAGCGCATGCGGTAGCGCATGTCCACGTCTTTGAGGCCGTGCCACTTCTCCGGGAGGGGCCGAAGCGCCTTCGAGAGCATCGTGAAGGAGGAGACATCGACGCTGATTTCACCGCGTCGCGTCCGGAAAACCCGTCCATTGATGCCGATGATATCGCCGATATCCACCTGGCCGAGCATGGAGTATGCCTCTTCGCCAATGGTGTCCTGGCGGGCGTAGATCTGAATCCGCCCTGAGAGGTCCAGAAGATCGAGGAACGAGGCCTTTCCATGTCCCCTGACAGCCATCACCCGGCCTGCCAGGGATACTTGTACTCCATCGAGCTGTGCAAAGCTCTCGATCACCTGGGAGGCGCTGTGGGTCCTGACGAACCTTCCACCGAACGGGTCTACACCGTGAGCCCTCCAGTAGTCCAGCTTCGCCTGGCGCTGAGCAATCTCGTCGCCTAGCAATGAGCTTTCGCTGACATTACCGCCAAGCTCGTCCATTTGGTCACACTCACCCTTATCTTGCGATCTTTTCCACCCTGTACATCACTACCCCGGCAGGAACCGATACCGGCACTGTGCTCCCGACGGTCTTGCCGAGAACAGCCCTGCCCACGGGCGATTCGTTGGAAATCCGCTTCTTGCTTGGATTTGCCTCAGCCGAGCCCACTATAGTGTACTCCTCGGCTTCCCCATCTTTGCCGTCTTTCAGGATCTCCGTCAGGATCACAGTGGAGCCGACAGACACTGAGTCCTGGTCGCCGCCCGAGCCGTCGATGAGTTTCGCATTCCTTAGCATCCACTCCAGCTGCGCGATGCGTGCTTCGACGAAGCCCTGCTCGTTCTTGGCGTCATCATACTCGGAGTTGTCGGTTATGTCGCCGAACTCCTTGGCCTGCTTGATCCTCTCCGCAACCTCGCGTCGCTTCTCCACGCGAAGGTGCTCCAGTTCCTTCTCGAGGTTCTGAAGCCCCTCGGCAGTGAGGATTACTTCCTTCTCGGGCATCGCTCGTAGTTCCCCCTCGAACATCAATTCCGGGCTCACAGCCCGGCATGGTATCCATTCTATGCACGCATGCGCGATCGGATTCAGAGCCGCAAAGGTGAAAAAAAAGGATGGCGCAACCGCCACAAGTCACGCCAATATTATGGCAAGACCATCCCAGCTTGTCAAGGAGTGCGCGCGCCACCGCCCCGCAAGTCGCCTGGAGAGCGCACCGCGCCGCAGCGCCCGCGGCGTCATGTGTTACGCCCGCTATGAGGCGACGACGCGAGGCAATAATGGCAGAAGGCGTGGCAAGCTCCTTCTGCCAGGTGCACATCTGAGAGAACCGTCGTTCTGGCGACATTCTACCGGCGTTCTAGCGACGTACTACCGGCGTCTAGCGACGTACTACCGGCGTTCTAGCGGCTTTCGCCGTATCGTACCACTCTGGGCCGTATATCGAGCTTATCAAGCATATCGAAATAGTCCTTCTCGGCAATCTCCGATACAGGCTTGTTGATCATCGTGACGAGCAGGGCTTCGATTACGTTTGTTCCGAAAGATCGCCCTTGCATCTCAGGGGTAGTGGTCACGAGGACACTCGCACCGCGCCTGCCAAGCTCGTCCACATCTTTCGACGTGACCGTGTTGGTAATGACTGTCTTCCCGTCGATGCGATCGGGAAGGTATTTTCGAATGTAGTGGAAATCTCCGGCTATCACGTCGGCCCTGTCGTAGTACTTCTGGTACTTCCTCGGACCAGCGGAACCGCTCTGCTCCTTCCCGGTAGGATACAGCCATTTGAACGGGATCTGCGTGATTATCGGCATCACTATGGGCGCGAGCCGGTAAAGGGATCTCACCGAGTGCAGAGGGATGGGGATTCCCACTGCGAACATCAGATCGCCGTACGTGACCTTGCAGCCGAGCTCCTCGAAGGCGATTCCCATTCCTATTCTATCGATCGCGCACACCACGAACACGTTCTTCCCCGCGATGGGCAACTTCTCCACCTCAGCCACGCGCTTCACGACTCGATATTCCAGGCTGCTCTTGAGGCCTGTACCGTCCACAAGGGGAGTCTTCTGGGCGGCCGCTGCTATGTGCCTGGCATCCTTGAAAACGAACTTCTTGCCTGCGCCGGCCATATATAGGTCGATTCCTCCCATGCCAAATGCATCGACCTTGCCGTCAAGCTCCCGTATGAGTTCCACCGCGCGCTCTATATTGCCATCGGTACCGATCCGCTCAAGGAGAACGTCCTCACCTAGCACGTTTATGGTGGCCTTGTGGTTCCGGTCGGACGAGCCTATGCTCACACTGACGATGTGTTTCACTTTTTCGCGCCCTCCCGCACGGCCCCGATTATGGCCGTTATCTGCTCTGGTTCCACGTGTACGTCTTCTCTGATCGGGGAATGCCCGATAACCACGGAGGTGACCTTGTTGCCTAGGATCGCCTCCATGAGCCTCACCCTCATGTCGGATCCAAGAAACACAATCCGGTCGTACTGCTGAAACCCGGATATCGCCACTACTACGTCGTTCAGGAGCTCGATGCCAGATCGCTCCCTTACGTACGCCCATCTTTCTGTGTCGTTCATGAGCCAGACGAAGTCCACACCAGCTGTTCTCGCGATGACCTCGATCTCGTCCTTGTTCCCCACTGGGAAGCCCACTAGGGCCACGCGGCGCCCCTTCCGCACCTCGCCGAGGCTCTCGATCCGAGATACGAAAGGCCTATCTATGCCCACGGCTGCAGCAGCCTCAGCCTGGGATGCCCCATTCTGTCGCAGCTCAAACAGGCGTTCCAGGGTACGATCGATCTTGTCGCGATCGATCACTCTATCTCCAATCCTTATGAGCGTCGTGGTGATCACCCCCGGGATTCCGCGTGTGTCTGTGTTCACACATATGTGCACAACTAGATTCTAGCAGACGTCAACCTCCAAAACAAGAGCGGGCTGGCGGTCGGCGGTCACTCACGACCGCTCGGCCCCACCCGCTACTCTCGCTGCAGGATGCAAACTGCCATCATTCAGCTGGATGCCTGTTCACCGAGGCGCCATGCTCTCCCGATACTCCGCCAGGATTCCGCGCAGGGCCTCCAGATCAGGGGCGGTGTTGATCTGGTCGCGCACCCGCGTTGCCCCACGCAGGCCCCTGATATACCAGGCCAGATGCTTCCGCATCTCGGATGTGGCTGTCCTCTCGCCGCTGTGCCGGGCCGAGTCGGCCAGATGCCTCGCGGCCATAGCAATTCGCTCGCTGGGAGTCGGCCCCGGAAGCAGTTCACCTGTGCGGAGGTAATGAAGACATTCCTCAAAGATCCACGGGTTCCCCAGCGCCGCCCTGCCTATCATGACGCCGGCGCACCCGGTCTCCGCCATCATGCGCGCCACATCCTCGGGACCCCTGATGTCCCCATTTCCGATCACTGGGACATCCACGGCCTCCACTACCCGAGCAATGATCGACCAGTCGGCCTTGCCGCTGTATCCCTGCGCTTTCGTCCTACCGTGGACTGCCACTGCAGATGCGCCCGCTCCGGCGCACCCCTTTGCGAACTCAGCTGCGTTGACGCTGGATTCATCCCAACCCTTGCGGATCTTGACTGTGACGGGAACCTTTGCAGCCCCGCACACTGCCCGGACAATCGCCCATGCCCGTTCCGGATCCCGCATCAAGGCTGAACCTTCGGAGTTGCGCACCACTTTTGGGACTGGGCATCCCATGTTGATGTCGATTATGTCGGCCCCTGCCTTCTCTGCAGCACGCGCGGCATCAGCCAGCACAGCGGGGTCCGGCCCGAAAACCTGAATCGACACCGGGCGCTCCTCATCAGAGATCCTCATCATCTGATGAGTCCTGCGGTTGTCGTGGGTCAAGGCCATCGCACTGATCATCTCGGTGTACACAAGCGCGCACCCTTGCTCCTTGCATAGCAGGCGGAATGGGCCATCGCATACTCCTGCCATAGGGGCAAGGACCAGTGGGTTTGCGATTATCACATCACGTACGCTGAAAGGTCTATTCAGGCACAGGCTTGACATTCTTTGCCCCATTCGATTTCATCTTCCGGAGTTGCCCCGCCACAGCGCGGTCCACCTCTGCCACCAGGGCCACTCCATCCTCGCGGAACTCCTCGGAGATGACCCGCCCCTTGCGCTTGATCAGGGCCATCATAGGATCATTGTACGAAAGGACGGTGTCGATTCTGATCCACCTGCCCGACAACTCATCGGATATCATCTGGGCAAGCTGAGAAGCGCCCTCCCCAGTGTGTGCTGATACGGCCACCGATACTGGATACGAGTGACGGAGCCGATCAATCGTGGGCGCTGATTCCGGCAGATCGCACTTATTAAGTACAGTTATCACCGGATGGTCCGCAGCCCCGATCTCGTCTAGAACGCCAAACACAGCGGAGCAGTGCTCGACGGCCTTTGGGTGCCCTGCATCCACAACGTGGAGAAGCAGATCTGCCTCTACCACTTCCTCAAGGGTAGCCCTGAACGCTACGATGAGGTGGTGCGGCAGTTTCTGTATGAATCCCACGGTATCGGTGAGCAGCACCGCCTGGCCGGAAGGCATTGTGTATCGGCGAGTCGTGGGGTCGAGCGTCGCGAACAGCTTGTCCTCCACCAGAACGTCTGAGCCTGTCAAGGCATTCAACAGGCTCGATTTGCCTGCGTTGGTGTAGCCTATCAGAGCCACAACCGGCAGCTCTGCATCACGCCGCCTCTGCCGCTGCACTCCCCTGCGCTGCCTCACATCGTCGATCTCTCGCTTAACGGCGGCGATCCGAGATCTCGTTGTCCTCCGGTCCACCTCGAGCTTAGTTTCACCTGGCCCGCGAGTGCCAATCCCGCCTCCGAGCCGAGAGAGCTCGACGCCGTGCCCTGTGAGCCTGGGCAGCGCGTACTGAAGCTGGGCCAGTTCAACCTGGAGCTTACCTTCGGACGTCGCCGCACGCTGGGCGAAAATGTCGAGAATGAGCTGGGTTCTGTCGATTACCCGCACCTTGGCGGTCTCCTCAAGGTTTCTCTGCTGAGCTGGCGTAAGCTCATCATCGACGACGACAAGATCCGCACCTGTGGCAGAGCACAGAGCCTCGATCTCCTTCGCCTTTCCGACGCCGATGTAGTAGCCTGGGTCCGGTTTCTGCTTCCGCTGAGTGACTCGGGCGACCACACGCCCGCCGGCCGTCTCCAGCAGGCGCTCAAGCTCATCCATGGACTCATCCACGTCCCATCCAGATAGAGCCGCGGCGTCAAGCCCAACAAGAATGGCCCTCTCTCTGCCGTCCTCACCACCATGATCGCCAGGTTCTCCAAGGCTGTATTCTGTGTTCAATCAATCACCCCACGTGAAAGTTGGGCTGGTTTCGCTGATAGATGATGCGCAGCCCGATAAGCGTAAGAAATGGGTTCACCTCATCGATCTCCCGAGATTCCGCGGCGATCAGCTCGGCGAGTCCGCCTGTGGCCACAACCTTCGGGTGCCCTCCGAGCTCTGGCTTCATGCGGCGGACTATCTCATCAACCTGCCCCACAAACCCGAATATGATCCCCGATTGCATACTCGCCACGGTGTTCTTGCCGATTACCGACTGTGGTTTCGTAAGCTCAATACGCGGGAGACGCGCGGCCCTCGAGAAGAGGGCTTCGCTTGAGATCATCACGCCGGGGGCAATGGCGCCTCCAAGGTAGTCGCCTGTCGCTGTGATTGCGCAGAAGGTGGTGGCAGTGCCGAAATCCACGATGATAACCGGGCCGCCGTAGGTTTCGTACGCCGCCACTGCGTTCACGATCCTGTCGGCTCCGACCTCTTTGGGGTTCTCATACCTGATGCAGATGCCAGTCCGTACTCCCGGACCAACCATAATGGGTTCACAGGCAAAGTAGTGCCTCGACATCTTCTCAAAGGTCGGTACGATGGGAGGCACGACAGACGAGACGATCACCCCGCTCACGGCAGTTCGGTCCAGCTTACTGTAATCCAGCAGCTGCAGGATGAGTATCCCATATTCATCGGCGGTCTTATTCCTATCGGTAGAGATCCTGAAATCTGCCAGCAACTCCTGGCCTTCATACACACCCAGAACGGTGTTGGTATTGCCCACATCAATGGCGAGAATCATGAGACCACCCTCCCAGCGCGATTATACCATACGGCGGCGGGTGCACCACACGCCAGTGCCCTGGGGCGATGGGGATGCGTAGATGACGCGTACGTGACGCATCGATCGTGTGTGGATTACGCATTGATGACACGTGGACGGGGCACGGTTGGGGCGCGGATCTGGCCCCTTGATGACACGTGGACGGGGCACGGTTGGGGCGCGGATCTGGCCCCGCCGACGGCCCGACGGATGCCAGGTGATAGGCAGGCTGGCGAACCGGCAGGTGAGCAGGCCGGCGACAGGCAGGGGTCAGGCTGCCTGGCTGGCGACTGACTGGCGCGAGGCAGGGGTCGGGCTGCCTGGCTGGCGACTGACTGGCGCGAGGCCGATTGGCGTACTGGCCGTCTCCGGGAAACCCGGGTGGGCGCTGGGGTGGGGGCTAGACAGTTTTGATCCAACCCCTGGCCACTTTGTCTTCAGCCTTACCGCTTCGCTGGACAAGAACCGACCACCCCTGGGCGTGGGGGCGTGTCTTGGGGCGTTCCGAGCTGTCTTGAGTCTCGATTTTCCCTGCTTCAGCCCCAGTTTCTGTGCGATGCGGGAGGTCGGGACGGGCGGGGAGCACTGGGTGGACAATCGCGATTCAGCTTCCGCTCTTCGATGAACAGGTACTGACCACCCCTTGGATCAACCCGGACCACCCAGCGGGTCAAAATCACCGCACGGGTTGTGCGGCTCGTGTCTCCGGGCACACAGCGCCTCGATGGCGCGCGCCCTGGGAATGCTCGGAGTTTCTCATTTCTGAGCGTGAACCGTCGGAAAACCCTCACGGATGAGAATCTGCACCCGTCGCTTCACTCAAGAATGAGAATCCCGGCGCTGTTGCCCGCGACTGCTCGCCCGAACGAGCACAAGCGCATAAGCGGTAGGCGGCGCGGCGGCGCCGCCTTTCCTTCATGTCCAGCTACGTGCGTCGTGCCCGCCACGGGCGTTCTTGCACTGGCGATCCGCTGGCGGCCCTCAGTCGCGCCTCGATGGCGCGCGCCCTGGGAATGGTCGGAGTTTCTCATTTCTGAGTGTGAACCGTCGGAAAACCCTCACGGATGAGAATCTGCACCCGTCGCTTCACTCAAAAATGAGAATCCCGGCGCCCCTGCCCACAACTGCTCGCCCGAACGAGCACAAGCGCATAAAGCGGTAGGCGGCGCCACGAACACCACAATTACGTAGGGTGCGTGTCGTCTTCATTTTAACGGGAATTCGAGGGTCTAGCATCGCAGCCAGATCCGATGCACTTGCCGGGGCCAGGCGACGCCCTGCTTGGGCCGCGGCGCGATGGGCGGAACTGCATCGCCGAGTCGTTCTGCCCCAGCGCCAGCGGTACGGCGCCCATAGCCATCAGGCCAGCTCCGGTTGGTATGTGCCCGATATCGGCCTCCGCGAGGAACTGGATGGCCATCAGCGTTCGTATCTAGATGCCCACATCTATCGACGAGCGAAGTAGCTTACCGCGGATGATACCAGGGCCGTGAGCACCAATACATGAGAAAGCGACGAGACAATCGCCGCTGCTGCTCCAGAGGGCCATGAAGCGGCAAGAGGCCGCGGCAGGTCGTCGCAGGCGGACGTCGCGTAACGCAG
The DNA here is from genome assembly GCA_034926675.1 of Clostridia bacterium. Taxonomy (NCBI): domain Bacteria; kingdom Bacillati; phylum Bacillota; class Clostridia; species Clostridia bacterium. The sequence goes on from JAYFQW010000042.1 coordinate 107,610, forward strand.
GTCGTCGCAGGAGCAGTCGGGCCGTCGGTCGCTGGGTCGGTCGCTGGGTCGGTCGCTGGGTCCTTGACACCCTCGGACGCCTGGCGTAGAATTGCAGAAGAGTGAAGTTAGGTTCACCTTACACAATTGGGGTAATCTAGTTGGCGCCTGATTCCAAGATAACACCCTCCCTCGAGGATTATCTCGAGGATGTGTTCGACCTTCTGCAGCTCGAAGGACGGGCGAGAGTCACGGATGCGGCAACCCGTCCGGGAGTATCGAGGGCCAGCGTGAACCAGGCGATGGGTGTTCTCGAAAACCACGGGCTGATTGCGCAGGAGAAGTACGGCCCGCTTTACCTCATAGAGGAAGGTTTAGGGCAGGCATCGACCGTCCGCGGGCGTCACAGCGTCATCAAATGGTTCCTCGTCTCTATCCTCGGCGTCGACGAATCCATTGCTGAGGAGGACGCATGCAGAATAGAGCACGCGGTAAGCCAGCAGACCATGGACAGACTGCTCGAGTTCATGGGAAAACACAGGTTGCCGTGACAGGACGGGAGGAGCAAAAATGCACGCCATCGCGTATGTCACATTGATGGGCCTCGCAGCAGGGGTAGTAGGCACAGGGGCGGGCTCAACAGCGACGGCAATGGTAGGGGCGCCGAGCAGACGCGTCCTGTCAGTGCTGATGGGCCTGGCTGGAGGGGTCATGCTCTCCGTCGTGTTCCTCGATCTGGTGCCGGAGTCGATCGAAATCGGCGGACTGCTGTTTGCGATCGCCGGGTTCGTCCTTGGCATCGGGGCCACCGCAATGGTGGACCTGCTAACACCGCACTTTCACGCCATCTCTGGGGACTGTGAAAACTCGCGCTACCTCAGGGCATCTCTGCTCACGGGAATAGGGATCGCGATGCACAATCTGCCTGAGGGCCTCGCTATAGGGGCGAGCTACGCCCACGGATCGTCGCTCGGCTTCTCTGTAGCTTTGACCATCGCTCTTCACAACATTCCGGAGGGGATGGCCATGGCCGCGCCGATGTGCGCAGCAAGGCTCCGACCGGCACGGATCGCCATGTGGGGCGGAGTGGCTGGGCTGCCCATGGCTGTCGGCGCGCTCATCGGCGTAGCGATAGGCGGAGTGTCCCCCGCCGTCCTCGCCTCGTGCCTCGGGTTCGCCGGCGGCGCCATGGTGTTCATCACAGCCGACGAGCTGATACCGGATGCGCAGGAATTCGCAGTCGGGCACTCAGGAACCTTCGGGATCGTCCTTGGGGTGCTAGCGGGAATGCTACTAGTGTACGCGTCCTGACGCCTGACATGCCCTCTGATCCAATCCGACATCGCATAGATCACGCGACCGTAGTCGGCCGCTCACTTACGGCAGAGGAGTGGTAAACTTGGAGAACTCGAATGTACGCAAGATCACGAGAACCGCGGTGCTAATTGCCCTTACCATCGCCTTCCAATCCCTCGGCATGCAGCAGATGATCACCGGACCCGTAGTCAACATGTTCCTATTCCTAGGCGTGATGCTCATTGGCATGTGGGGCGGCGTGATCACAGGGCTCATAACACCCTTGATGGCGCTGTGGGTAGGCATCATCAAGCCCGTGATGGCGCCGATGGCGCCTGCAATAGCCCTATCCAACGCGGCGTTGTGTGTAGTGTTCGGATTCGCCGATATGCTTGGATCCCACAGATCCATCGTCGCTCGAGCAGTGGGCGCGGTCATCGCATCTGTGGTGAAGTTCCTGATCCTCGCGGGCACAGTGCGCTTCCTCGTCCAGCTTCCTCCCAAGGCTGCCCAGGCCATGCAAGGCCTTCAGCTGGTGACTGCACTCAGTGGCGGAGTCGCCGCAATCATCTTGTATGAGGCCCTTGCAAGAACAGGCGCCATTTCCGGATTAGGAGGGAACCCGACCAACCGGCGACGATAACCGAGTCCGTAGGCCATCCCCTGGAACATTCCGGGTGCCGGAAGCATAGGCTGTAACGCCTATAGTCATGTTCGATCTGGGGAGGCGGCCTTCATGCACTACACTGTTCAGAACGGAGACACACTCTGGCTTGTCGGCCAGAAGTTCAAGCAGAACTACCGGGCGATTGCCATGGCGAACGCGATAGAGCCCCCATACCTGGTCTACCCTGGGCAGGTGCTGCACATCCCAAGGAGTCACAGGCTCATCGGGTTCATACCAGATTATGCGTCTAGTGAGGGGATCGCCGATGCCCTGAAAGCGCCAGAGCCGTTCAATGAGGTAGTATACACCTTCATGCGCGTGCAGCCAGATGGTTCAGTTCAGGTTGGGCCAGTCGACAGCCGCATTCAGGTTCTCCGCACACGTATGACCAGGGTGCTAGTAGGGCTGTCAAACCAATCGGAGGCGGCATACTCGCGCAAGGCAGCCGATTCCGCACTTCTTGAGGGCGACTCCCGTTCGCGCCTTGCGGCATCTGCGGTCAGTGTTGCCGTATCCAATGCGTTCGACGGGGTCCATCTTGACTTCCAGGAGATTGAGGCGGCCCACTGGGATGGCGCAGCAGAGCTTCTGTGCGAGATACGGGCCAGGTTCAGCCAGCTGAGCCCGTATTACACCACATCGGTAAGCATACCTTCCAACTGGTGCGAGAAGCCGTTCGATCTGAAACGGACGGCCGAGTGCACAGATCTGATGATAATGGAAGGCTACGAGAAAGGGGCATCGCACTCGGAGGGACCGCTGGCCCCCCTTCCGTGGCTCAAACAGACTGTGAGCTCAGCCATAGCGGAAGTGGGCCCAGCCAGGCTCGTTGTAACCCTGGGCATCTACGGACTGGACTGGTCTCCAAAGGGCGATACCGCTTACATCACTTCTGAGGCGGCTCAGCAGACTGCAACCGAGACATCTGCGCAAATCGACAGGGATCAAACTTCCGGAACACCGCGGTTCCATTATGAGGATGCTTCAGGCGTGACCCACCAGGTATGGTATGAAGATCTCGACTCTCTCTCCATGAAGATGCAACTCCTTGAATCGCTGGGGGTGAGGAAGATAGCCATATGGAGGCTTGGATCCGTCCCAATGGAGATCATACATGCAGTATGCGAGGCACGCACGTGGGCGTAGCGCGCCCAAGCGACAGGATCAGCGCGTGACGAAACGAGGCGGTACTCATGGGAGTACGAGCAGTGCGCCCGAAGGATGTCTCGCGAGTAGCAGATATCTTCATCGCGGCTTTTCCTGAGTCTATAAGTCACTACTACGGCGACAGGCCGGTTCCGAGCAGAGGATTCCTCGACATCTACTCATTCCTCGCGTGGGCGGAACGAGGCAGTTTTCTTGTGTACGAAGATGAAACCAGCGGAACGGTGCTCGGATATATCGTCGTTCCCAGGACCATGACATCGGTCTGGGTGAAGGCGTTTCTATCCGGGCGCCCGCTCGTATGGGCCTTCAACTGGCTCACTGGCCAGTACGGCATCTCTGCCAACCGCGTGCTGGCCATCCTATGGAACAAGGTCCTGTTCGCACGCTCATCCAGGGAGCAGCTGGCACATGGACATGCCCAGATCCTGTCTGTGGCCGTGCACCCATCGGTACAGGGCCGTGGAATCGGGCGCGAGCTAGTTCGGCATGGTCTTGACCTCCTGAGGTCACAGGGGGTGAGCACCGTGAAACTCGAGGTGCGGCCGAACAACCAGCCCGCAAAGAGAATCTACCTGAGTCTTGGCTTCAAGGAAGTGGGTACGTCCCGGGATAGCCAGGGGGAATGGACGGTGATGGCAGCACATCTCCAACCACAACCGACGAGCCCGGGCCCGTGCATCTAGGCTTGTCCTAGGCCTTCACGGCGGAACACCTCATCACTGAACAGCGAGAGCCGTTCCTCAGCCGCTGCGTAAGCACGCTCCGCGTCCGCTCGTCCGGGAGCGTCAAAGTAGTCCCGCGACGAGATCTTCTTCATCCACCGTTGAATCTTGGCGAGTTCCTCCTCGCTTTCTTCCACCTCTGCGAATGTGAACTTCCCTGACGCAGTCTCCCGCTCAAGTTCGTCGACGAGTCCCTCGCACTTCTCTGTCAGCTCGCTATATTCCTCATCGCGCAGCGCGCGGGAATCGGCGCGAAGCCTCTCCTCGTCCTCTGGATGGATGAAGGTCAGAAACGCGATCGCCGCCTCGCCGCCCATGCCGCCGACCTCGTCGCGGAGAGTCTCAAGCTGAGCCAGAAGCGCATCGGTAAATGGGACAACTCCCACTGCCTGCTGAAGATAGACCGCCCCCATCTCCTTCACCTTGCGCCATACATAGACACGCTTACGCGAGGGCTCAGAAGGGACACGGTAACTGATGCCTAACCACCTGCTATCCAACCTGCTCACCCTTCCCTGGCTTAATCATCACTAGAAGCATGAGTGTGGCGGCAAGGGCCAGAACGGCCCCGAAGATGAACGGGGCTGGGGCCCCGAACCTCTGCCACAACGCACCTGCAATTACGCTCGCTGGCAGAGCGCTGATGCCGATGGCCGCATTGTAGAGCCCATAGGCCGTACCTCTCTTCGCACTCGGAACCACATCGGCGACAAGCGCCTTCGCCGCGCCTTCAGTCAGACCGTAGTATGCGCCATACAGACTGTACAGGACCCACACGTGCCACGCGGATTGCGCGAAAGCAAAACCTAGGTAGATGAGGCCGTAAACCGTCCATCCCGCGATGATCACGCCACGGCGCCCCAGTCTGTCGGATACGACGCCCGCGGGGTAAGCAGTGAGTGATGCGACAACGCTGAACAGCGCGAGCAGCGCCAGAACCTGCACCACGTCTAGTCCTAGGTCCCGAGCGCGCAGCACGAGGAAGGCGTCAGTGGAATTGCCCAGCGTGAAAACCACGGTGATAAGGAGCAGCGACCTGAACTGCGAATCGAACCCAGTGAGAGAGAGACTCGGTGCGCTCCCCGCCTGCTTCGATGTAGGCACATCGCGGACGAACAGCGCGAGCAGCGCTACCATGAGAATGGAAGGCACTACTGCTGCAAGAACGATGCTCTGGAAGGCGCCCCTTGTCATCGCCATAGCCCCTCGATTAGCATACGTAACAGCGATTGCAGCGATCAGGAGACCCACCACCGCTCCTAGGGGGTCCATCGCCCTCGCCCAGCCGAACGCGCGCCCCTGATGCTCAGGGTCGGATGAATCCGCAAGCAGCGCATCTCTGGCCGAGTTTCGTATTCCCTTCCCAGCCCGGTCGGTGAAACGCAGCGCCAACACAAATGGCCAGGAAGCTGCAAAGAAGTACAGGGGCCTCGATAGCCCCGACATGCAGTAGCCCCACAGAACGATCGGCTTCCTCTTGCCGAGTCGGTCGGATATCCAACCGGAGAAGATCTTGAGGACCGTGGCCGTGGTGTCCGCAATGCCCTCTATCAGGCCGATGATTGAGGTCTTCACCCCGAGAGTGCTGGAGAGGAATAGAGGCAAAGACCTGCTAATGGCCTCTCCGCCCATATCGGCGAAGAAGCTGATCAGGCCGAGCACAAACACGTTCTGGCTCATCCCAAGGATGCGCCTCTGGGGACACGCATCGTCAACCGGCGCAGTCTTCATTGACATACGATGAGGCCTCCGTTATCCTGAATGTAACATACACTACAATATAACATATGTTACATCGGGTCAAGTCACTGCCACGAAGACGGAATGTAAGACGGTGGCCTCACAGATTCGCCTTCCCAGTGAGTCTGTCGATGCTGATCCGGATCACCCCTGTGTGGCGCACATCCTCCTCGCTGCAGGTGAACTCGGCGCCAGGGGCAAGAGCCTCGGTGAGGCCGACGAGGAGCTCCCGTTTGACAACACAGTCATCGATCAGTTCCGCACGACCGAATGCCACCACGCTTCTATACTTGGTTGTCAGGGGCGCCGAAGGGTCAGCGGACGCATGATAGGCAGTGTAGCACACGCGACTGTCCTTCTGCAGGTTCTCGATCTTCTCGCCAGCGGTTGCACAATGTATCACGATGCAGCCATCATGGAAAACGTGGTTCACGGGAATTGCGTACGGTTCACCATCACGGCCGATCATGGCCAGCACCCCATCTCTCGCCTCGGTCAGGAAGCGCACTGCCTCCTCTGCTGATATCTCTCTATCTTTTCGTCTCACGGCGTGACCCCCTCAGCTGCAGACATGATCACCACCATTCCAGCATGCCTTTGAATGCGGAAACAATCAAGTGTTCTCAGCGAAATAGCGAAATGTCCTCACCGAAATCCCTTGGTGAAGCGTTGCCAACGAAGTGTTCTGAGCGAAGTGCTCTGAGTGAAGTGCTCTGAGTGAAGGGGCTTCGGTCCGTCGCGCGCGAGCGCGACTCGGTGCTGGAGGAGTATGGGCAGGCATGTCGAAAGACGTGCCATCGACGGGAAGTCCTTTGATGTCGAGCCAGTTGGGGATGTCGCGTACATATGTTTGTACAAGTGGGCGATCCTCAGCGCAATTTGGAGGGTGCTGAATGGCAAACCTGTTTTCCACTCTTGCGGTTAAGGGCATGTCGCTCCGGAACCGCATCGTCATGCCTCCTATGGCAAGTGAAACGAGCACTACTGATGGGTTCCCGACCGAGAGCACTATCGATTACTACCAGCGTTGTGCTAGAGGCGGAGTTGGTCTGATCATCGTGGAGCATTCCTATGTGACAAAATCCGGACGCAGGACCGCAAAGCAGGTAGGCATCTGGTCGGATGAGCATATCGCTCCAATGGCCTCCATCGTGAAGGCCGCTCACGCGCTCGGGGTTCCTGTGTGTATCCAGATCACCCACGCAGGTTCCGCCGCTAGCGCCGAGGTCATCGGCCAGCCTCCGGTTGGGCCCTCGCCAATTCCCCTGGCGCCAGGGAAGGACACACCAGTGGAGCTAGACGTGGCCGCTATCCACGAGATCATCGCAGCATTCGCGAGCGCGGCTGCCAGGGCTAAGGCGGCCGGATTCGACGCGGTGGAACTCCATGGCGCCCACGGTTATCTACTGAATCAGTTTCTCTCCCCGATCACCAATGTGAGAACCGATGAGTATGGTGGAAGCCCCGAAAGGCGGCTGCGCCTGCCCCTTGAGGTTGTAGAGGCCGCGCGACGCGCCGTGGGGCCGGATATGGTCCTCTTCTACAGGCTCGGCGCCAGCGACGGAGTGCCTGGCGGGCTTACGGCCGAAGATGCGAAGTTCGCGGCGCCCCGACTCATCAAGGCAGGGATAGACGTCATCGATATCTCAGGAGGGCTAGCTGGTTCCGGCAGAGATAAGTCCCTTGGAGAAGGCTACTTCGCGCCCCTCTCACAGGAAGTGAAAGGCGTAGTGAACGTGCCTGTGATGGCAACAGGCGGCATCACTACGCCGAGCTTCGCAGACTCGCTGATCCGAGAGGGAAAGGCCGACCTCGTGGGCATCGGCAGAGCACTACTCGCCGATCCCGACTGGCCGATTAGGGCGAAAAGGGCCCTGACTGTTTGAGAGTATGGCCTCTAGTTCGGACAGCCTGCGGATCTCGTAGTCCGGGCTGATCTCCGAATCGCACGGAATGCCCTTCGGATTGAACCAGCAAGCAGTGATGCCGAAGTCGATGCCCCCGCGGATATCGGAGTTCAGCGAGTCGCCAACCATCATGACGGTCGCCTTGTCGCTGTGCCCCATGGCTTTGAGGGCGTATTCGAATATGCCCCGGTGCGGCTTGTTGAACCCTGTGTCCTCGGAAATGATGACCCGCTCAATGTAGGGTTTCAGTGAGGATGCCTCGAACCTAGGCATCTGGACCTCCCGTATTCCATTGGTGAGAATCGCCAACCGGCATCTCGCCGCGAGCAGCCGACAGATGTCCAGGGCCCCATCCATCAGATGTGATCCTTTGCTGAGAAGGGTAAGGTAGGTCCGGCTCAGCTCCTCCAAATCCATCGCACCGGCATCGCCTTCACCCGGTCCCAACGATTCGCCGCTAGAGCAGGGCGGCCCAGACAGAAGTCTCCTGAACCTTTCAACTCTCAGCTCAGCCGATGTTGTCTTGCCCTCCTCTAGCTCTCTCCAGAGGAGGTCGTTGATCTCCCTGTATCTGGCCAGCCAGGATTCGCTGTAATCCAACCCGAAGCGGCGCAGCGCGCTTTCTATAGCGCCCGCCTCCGCCCTTTCGTAATCGAACAGAGTACCATCTGCGTCGAATAGTATCAGCTCGTACTTAGCCAAGTGCGATCCCCCGTCCACATCACTCGCAGTCCGCGCCCCGGCGGCAGACTGTCGTGTCAGGCCTGATTCTCCGCGAGCAACGATTATCCTCCCTGGAGGTGCTCACACATGGGATCATCCTTCCCCAACGAGACCATGAGGCTCCTATGCGAGAGAGCCAGTCAACCTGGCATTCTGCATCGACTGGCATCGACTGGAGCGATGGGCTGCGCTGGAAGCGGCGCCGTTCTCAGCGAACAACTCATTCCGGCATTTCTAGATTTCCTTTCAGGACACAATAGTCGCGGCCCAGTCCGTGTGTACTGCAGCAGATGCAATGGGATTGGGATCAGTGTACATCGGCGCCGTTCTTGAGTGTCTACGGGAACTGAGAGAGCTACTGAAGCTTCCTCGGGGAGTCTTCCCCGTAGTCCTCGTGGCCGTCGGCTACCCGAAGGGGCGGTCCACTCCCAGGGAGAAACTGGATCAGGGCATGATCGTGCACGACGAGGCGTATCAGGACCCAAGCGACGCCCGACTCATCCACTCGTTCGATGATAAGTACGGCGGACGCACCTTCGATGCCACCGGGGAACGCATCGAGAAGCTCGCGCGCGCGCGTGCCGCCAAGTGTACGGCGAGGAATATGCCGAGGCCTGCTTGGTCCTGGTGGAAGAGACAGGCCACATCAACATGGCTCAACGTTGCTTCGGTCTGCACTGCGCCGCCAATGAGATGTGCAGCCGAAATGCCGAGTTCGTGCAGATCACCGAAGACGCAGGATTCCAGTGGTTCCGCGAGTGTGAGGTAGATCGGGAGATAGATAGGGGCAATCCTGAGCATGCTGTGATGCCATGGCTGGCAGCAGGATGCTTGCTGGCTACTCGCGAACCACGCGCGGGCCACTCGCGGGCCACTCGCGGGCTACTCGCGGGCTACTCGGGGGCTACTCGCGGGCTACTCGGGGGCTACTCTTCGCGAGGTCGGGACGTCCTTCAGATTGCCGGTTCTGTGCGTGTTGTACGAAATCCGTACGGATCTCCGCGGAAGCTGTACGGATTCCGTACGCCTCCAGGCCCAATCCACCGCCAATCCAGTCCGAGAGAGCGTCTTTCCCCCATATTGTGCCTATTTGCGCCCTGATTCATGGCGCTAGGCACTGTTTTTGGCTGCTGAACTCCGTTTCCGAAGGTCGCACGCCCATTCCGCCTTCAGCGCAGTACGAAATCCGTACAGGCCATCGGCGCTTCCAGTACGAAATCCGTACTGCTCACTCCACGTGGGGCGCCGAGCCATGCAGATTCGTGCTGAGAGCACACGATATTGAACCCAGGGGCGAAGAATTCATCAAGGCCAGGGACCATGGATAGCGGTCGCAGGACTCGCCGGGCAGGGAATACGCTTCCGGGAACGAATCCTCCTGTAGCGCTGCATTACGGCGCGGAACACGGAGGCTCTTCTATTGAGGTCCAATCGCACACGGCTGTTCACTCCTGAGTTGTCCCTCTTTCTGGCTACTATGATCCTTGCAAACATAGCATCGCGCATGCAGGGCCCGCTCCTCTCCGTCTACCTCCAAACACTCGGCGCTGGCGTCGGGCAGATCGGGTTGTTCTTCACGCTGGCATCCATAGCCCCCCTAGCATTTCAGATCCTAGGCGGCTGGATCTCCGATTCCATCGGCAGGCTTGAGGCAGTGGCGGTCGGAAGCCTCGCTGGAATGGCCTCCTACGTCATATACATCGCCTCGCCGTCATGGCAGTGGCTGCTCCTGGCAGCCGCCGCCAACTCCATGGCCAGCTCATTCGTTTCGCCGAGCTTTCGGGCGTTCATTGCGGAGAGGGCTCCTGAAGGCGCGCTGGGGCGCGTCTACGGCCTCGCAGACGGCCTATTCATGATCGTAGGCGTGGTAGGCCCGCCTCTGGGAGGGTTCATATCCCAGAGGTACGGGTTCAAGGCCATGTATGCAGTGGCAGGTGCTCTCTACACTACGGCGAGCGTGGTCAGAATCCGGATGGCCAGGAACGCTCGGCGGGATTCTGGAAGCCCGCTGGAACGCCCCACTCTCTCTGGGTTCAAGGTCAGTATCTCCGCCATGGCTTCACTGCTGCTAGCTGGCGGAGTCGTAACATGGATAATGATCTCCGACGGCGTTCTGGATGTTGCCTTCGGATTGGCTGGTGATCTGAAGCCCATTTACCTGAAGAACACGATAGGGCTCTCGAATATGCAGATAGGCTGGCTTTCGTCGGTTGCCTCCACGGCCACAATGGCGCTCATAGCTCTGGGAGGGTGGGTATCAGACAGGGCTGGCGAACGAGTTGGAATCGTAATCGGGTCGTTGATAGAGGCCGCCTCCATGTGCGTGTTTCTGGTGGGAAAGTCATTCACGCATTTCGCTCTCGCGTGGCTGCTCATGGGGGTGTCAAATGCGCTTGTAGGGCCTGCGCACAGCGCCCTTATATCCAAGGCAGTGCCCAAGAAGCTCAGAGGGACAGCGCACGGGCTGTTCTCAACGAGCCTGGGCCTGGTCTCGTTGCCGGCGCCATACATCGGCGCACTCCTGTGGACCAAGTACGGCCCGGCGGCGCCGTTCACCCTGCCCATCGTCGCAGTCCTGGCCGTCGTCCCATTCGCCTGGATCAAGCTCGCGGGGCCGTTCGTGACGCAGGACAATGGCGACGCCGCTACCGTTTCGTCATCGTCATCAGAGCAGTAGCCGTCGTAGCCAGCGATACTGCAATGAGCACGGCGTCGCTCCATCGGAACGGCACACGCCTGACGAAGGTCCTTGAAGGATACAGCCCGAAGCAGCGGCCCTCCATGGAGATGGCAAGGCCGTCGACCTTGCTCAGAGCAGTGACTATCACCGGCATGATCGTAAAACGTGCCATGTTGCAGATCCCGCGGGGAGTCGGTCGGTCTACGGCTATCCCCCGCGCCATTTGGGCCTGGGTCACGGTGTTGGCCTGCAGCCGGAAGTATGGAACGAACCGCATGGCGGTGAGAAGGGTGAATCCGTACCTGTATGGCAGGCCTGCCTGCATCAACGCGTACGCGAAATCCTCAGCCGTGGTAGTGCTGACGAACAGGTGGCTTGAGAAGATGATGTTCAGAAACCGCAGGGCCATCACTCCCCCACTGGCCGCACGTTCGGCCCACGACAAGCCTCTGCCGAAGAGCATCTGGCTCGCGAATACGGCGATTCCGAAGATCAGTATCCCACGGAGTCGGCGCCACAGAGAACCCAGACCCGCTCCCGCCGCGACATGCCCCGCCAGCACAAACCCGAATATGGACGCTGCCTGCACAGGATTCCTGGCCTGAAGAGCAATGGTGCATATACATATCAGCCCAACAAACTTGGCGACGGGATTAACCCTGCCAAGACAGGGGGACATAGTCATCCTCGCCCCTCCTTTGCAGCTCCTTCAGGGCATCGCGAACCGGAGCGTCAACACTCGCTCGCCCGCGCTCCATGAACACCAGGCGGTGGCAGCACGCGGCCATAGCGTCTGGGTCGTGACCAACAAGGACAATGCCCTTTCCGGAAGCGGCCAGGTCAGCCAGGAGCCGTATCAGGTCGCACGCCCTAGCACTGTCTTGCCCCACAAACGGCTCATCCAGCAGAAGCAGGTCCGGATCGCTGATCATAGCAGCAGCCAAGTTTAGGCGACGTTTCTGCCCGAAGCTGAGCGTAAGCGGGTGCCGATCACGAAACCCCGCGAGGCCAAACCTGTCGAGCAGTGCTTCGGCGCTAGGGCGGCAGTCTGCCTCGGATATCCCCTGGCTCACGGGGGAGATGATCGTCTCGCGCCATACCCGGTCAGCGAACAGCTGGTGGTTCGGGTTCTGGAATACCATGCCGATGTGCTTCGCGCGGGCAGACACGGGCATGGACGTGATGTCCTGACCATTGAGGCGTATTCTTCCGGCAGTCGGCTTCAACAGGCCCATCATAGTCAGGAGCAGCGTTGTCTTGCCGCTGCCGTTGTCTCCCATGATGCCGACGATCTCGCCTCTGCGCACCTGGAGGTCCACTTCGTGGAGAACGGCCGTGCTGCCGTACCGCTGCGAGATCCCGCTGACGCTGAGAAGCACTGCACCGCCCTCTCTCGGCGCCCCGTTCCTTCCCAGCGCGCCGCCCTCTCCCGGCCCGCCGTCCCTTCCCAGCGCGCCGCCCCCTCTCGGCGCACCGTCGTCCGTTCCCGGCGGTCCGTCGAACACCACAACCCCGTCCTCCAGCCTGATCATGCGCTGCGAAACCCCGAGGAATCGGGATGGCTTGTGTTCCAGGATCATCATGGATAGCCCTGAGTCGCCTTGGAGTTTCCTCAGAAGCCTAAGGAGATTTCCAGTAGCTCGTGGATCGAGGTTGGCAGTGGGCTCGTCGAGGATGAGAAGCCTTGGCCGCATGGCAAGAACCGCGGCGATTGCGATGCGCTGTTTCTCTCCGCCTGAGAGTTCAGCAAGGAGCCTTCCCCGGAGGTGGCCAGCGCCCGAGGCGTCCAGGGCCCAGGCGACCCTACCCTGCACCTCTTCCGGACTGCACCTGAGGTTCTCCGGTCCGAACGCAACTTCATCTTCCACTCGCGCGGTGCAGAACTGACCCTCCGGATCCTGCTGGACCAGCCCCACCCACTGCGCGACATCATACACACTGGCGCTGCACGGGTTCATGCCGCCAACGATCAGGTCGCCCTCCATGTCCGCGTAGACGGCGTGGGGGATGAACCCGGTGATGGCCAGGGCCAGGGTGGATTTGCCGCACCCACTAGGTCCTGTGACGACGGCGCTCTCTCCCCGCTGAATCTCGATGCTGATCCGGTTCAGCGCACGCGAAACGGCCCCGGGGTAAGATACACCAAAATGAGAAGCCTTTACCATACTACTCAATCGAAATCCTCGTGACCATTCGCACCCAGTATGCTCCCTCGTATCCTGGCGCCACGACGCTGAGAGTGTCGCCGTCGACACTGAGGATCACGTCCTCCTGTTCAAGAAGATCATCAAGCAGATACTCCGCCTCGTACCCGTCAGACGCCATGATCCGGACCTTCGCGGCCGAGGGCAAGGGATGCGCACGCTCCACAATGGCCGCCAGCGGCACGCCTTCATAGTCAGCTGGCGGCCTGTAGGTCACCTGCCCCACCAGCTCCGCCCTCACGGTGGCCCAAACGTCCTCGAAATCCGGCGGTCGGAACTCGTACGGCTTCTCTACATTGCCTTCAACAGCGCAAACAGGTCCATTCCAGAAAGGCCGGAACACGCAGGCGTAATAGTAGACCGCTCCGGACGCGAGGAGCAGAGCCATGGCGATGGCGATGACCATTCGGGCCGGGTTCCGCTCACCGTTTCTGCTCCGGGCCTTCTCTCCTCCCGCCACCCTGAGAAGGTTGGCCCCGGCCACAACATCCAGCACACCTCTTGTGAAGAAGCCGCCGAATGCCGCCCCTGAAGCAGCGGCGAACAGGATCATGAGGCCCACGTACCCAAAGGACACACCTGAGAAGTACATCGTCTGGAACACCACGACGTTGGACGCAGACGAGACCGCCCCTGCCAGGCACAGAGCCCCAAGAGACGGCCGCGGAAACGGAAGAAGAACCAGATCCACGAGGGCGCCCTCCACAGCCGATACCAGCAGTATCGGCAGTCCGTGCGTACTCCCGCTGAACATCTCCACCAGGCCCTTGAGAACACCTGTGAGAGCGCCAGCGCCCGTCCGGCCCACAATCGCTCGGGCCAGAACGAACCAGAACACATGCAGCCCAGCCATCCATTGCCCCGCGCCGAACGGAACCGCGAACGCCCTATTCATGAGGTTGCCAAGGTATCCCACGTAGGTGCTAAGAACACCTCCGGCGGCGCTCGCTACCGCGATGAGAACAAGATCACGGGTACTGAAGTAATACTCTCGGCTCGTACTCCGATGCGGACTTGGCCGGGCGCAGTTCACTTGCGGACTCCTTCCCGCCAGGGCGGACGCCAAGCTGGCGCCCGCCCAGCATCAACCTGCTATTGCAGCTCGATCAGCTGTATCGACACGATCTGCTTCACCATGTACTTCTTGGATGGGAGGGCACTGCCTGCAAGGACCAGCGGCGCCTCCTTCTCGGTAAGCGGAGCGCCATTCTTGCAGATAGCGAGGAAGACGTCGTTGTTCCGCGCGATCAACTTCGAGTCGAGCTCCGCGCTGAACCCGTCCTTGGACACGATCCTAACCTTGTAGCCCTTTGCCGCGAGCTCGTCGTTGAACGCGTAGTGGCCGTCTGGGGAATCGCCGCCGTCCATCATTGAGATCATGACCCAAAGGGGCATTCCCTCGTACACGATCTTGTTGCCTTCCTTGTCCGTAGTCTCCCATGAAACGCCAGGATGCGGTGTGTTGGGGCACATGACACTCGACTCGAACGTCGCCCGGTCGAAGGCAGTCTTCTCTATTCCGTCGAGTCTGACTTCCCAGTCGTCGACACCAGGAACCACCTCGATCTTCGCAACCCCCTTCGTCCAGAAGTGCCCGTCGGTTATCGCAACCTGCTTCGCGTCCTCACCCACAAATCCAAGTCGCGGCAGCTTGTCCTTGCCATCGCGATCTGATTCATATGCGAGAAGCATGACCACACCGCCAACTCGAAGCGCCTTGCCAGAGTTGTCGTAAGTCAGAAGTCCCCCGTCAACCTGCGCGTGGCTGTAGGTAAGGGCATACCCATCTCTGGCCGTAACCTTTATGGCCTGCCCAGGATCTATGCCGCCCACAAGCGCAAGGAGATCAGTCACCAGAACGCCTTTGTATGCTGCTGGGCCTTCGATCTTGCCGGTGGTCCGCAAGAAGCAAACCTGCGCGGTGATGGCATTCATCTTCTCCAGATCAGCCTGGGTGAGTGTGACAGTCTTCTCACCCGAGATGACCTGCACAGGTGAGACGTTGGCAGCCGAGAGCGCTGCTGGTTGAATGGACACCGCGATGGCAACGGTCAGGGCCACGATGAGCAGCAGTGACAGACGGTTTTTGCGCATTTGCATACCTCCCTGAATTCTACAGTGCTATTTGGCTTTGATCTCGATCCGCGCAACGCGCCGCGCCCATCTGGCGCCCGCGGACTTGTAGACGTTCCAGCCCTGTCCGGGCATTGATGTGCGGGAACAGTCATCGTTGCTATACACGCCGTCTGGGGCAGCAAGGACCAAGCGAGGCCCATCCATCCACTCAGGCGGAGCCACGCCGTTCTTCTCGAAGGCGAGCAGCATGGGCCCCTGCAGCTCAGCCCATTTCCCCTGAACATGCACGTTTTCGAAGGCGAAGTCCTGCGCGTAGCCGTCATCGCACGTGACCCGAAGAGTCTGACCGGGGTTCATCCCGCCGACGGCTTCGATCAGCTTGGCCACATTCACTCCCGTGTAGGCCGCACCATCGCGAAGGTTCCCAAACTGGTTCTGGAACGCGGCGTTCACCTCGATCGACTGCATCGCCGCAAGCTCCCCCAAGCCAAACTCGCGCTTACGGCCGTTGCCAATCACGCTCACCCTGGGTTCATCGAGAACAACGTTGATCCTCTTCGCCTCAGCCCTCACCTTGCCCCCGTCTACCTGGACCAGCGTGTAGTGATAGAACCCTCCCTGATCCGGTGGAGCGTATAGCGATGCCCCAGCTCCTCCCGTGGTGACGTAGAGCACTCCCCCGGACTCCCTGCTGTTGTATATGTGGACATGGCCACTGAACACCGCCAGCACTTCGTTCTCGCTGAAGAGCCGCGAAAGCTCGGCCGCCTGCGCAGTGTCGGACAGGCAATGATCGCCGCCGGGAATTGGATCATACAGCGGGATATGCATGAACACGAACTTCCGCCCTTTCGTGCGGAGTTCGCTGCTGAGCCAGTTCATCTGGGCGGAGTCGATGAAACCGGCGGAGTCGTCAAGCCCTACGAACCGGTAGCCCTTCTCGATGAACGAGTAGTAGCTCTTCTTGCCTGTCATCAAAGTGAACAGTGTTCCGGAGGTCCTGACATCGTGGTTCCCCGGCACTGGATACCAGGGCATACGAAGTCGGTTGGCGCGGTCCACGAAATCCTGATACTGGTCGCGCGTTCCGAAAGCAGTCATGTCGCCGCAGTGTAGGACCAGTTCCGAACGGGAGGAGTTCATCGCATTCACTGCCGCATCCCACACCTGGTTCCTTCCCTGGCTATCACCAACCACGGCAAAGGTGAATACCGCCGGGCCCGCCGCAGCACGACTCGCCGCAGTAGGACCCACTAGGGTCATAGCAAATGCGGCCCATGCCAGCGCAGCAGCGCCAATGATCGCGAGCATGCCCCGGCGCGCACGCCCGGTGCGAGCGCTGCATTTCAGCATGACTTTCAAAAATCCACCTCCTTGTTCAGCCGAGTGCGGCATCAACCAAAATCGGGCCGGACGCCACAACGTAATGGCAGCCTCCGGCCCGATCGCGGCAGCGATCCATGCTCTCCTTTCCGCAACGGGAGGCGCGTCCGTTTCCAGACACACCCTATCGGTCCGTCCGCCATGTCCAACGCTTTAGGACGGAGGACTCGGAGAGGCTACATACCAGTATTGGGAGATCATTCGACGCCAAGTCGCTCGTTCCTACCTGTTGGGATAGGATGCAGACAATTTGACCAGACGGCGCCGGCAACCCAGAGAAGGGATTCAGGGGGCGCAGCAGAATCCCTCAAATGGTTCGTCCAGCATCATACAAGGAGTGTATCCTATGGAAGACATTGCACCAATGGTGGCCGAGATTCGAAAGGGTCTTCACAAGATCGCGGAAACGGCCTACAACGAGACGAAGACATCCCGCTACGTGGCAGAGGTCCTTCAGGGCATGGGGCTTCAGGTCACCACTGGCGTCGCGAAAACAGGTGTGGTCGCGCTCATCAAAGGGGGCGCGCCAGGCCCTACAGTCGCTCTGCGCTCGGATATGGATGCGCTTCCGGTGGCAGAGGAAACCGGAGTGGAGTGGAAATCCGAAACCCCAGGGGTGATGCATGCATGCGGCCATGATTCGCACATGGCCATGCTGCTAGGCGGCGCGATGCTCCTCACTCGCGAAGCTCCGTCGCTCCGTGGCAATGTGAAGCTGATCTTCCAGCCAGCCGAGGAGGCCCCCGGCGGAGCCGAACCAATGATCTCCGAAGGGGTCATGGAGAACCCCCATGTGGATGCAGTGATCGGGATGCACGTTACTCCAGAGCTCACAGCCGGGCAAGTTGGAATGAAGCGTGGCTACGCCACCGCTGCTCAGGATCGGTTCTTCCTCAGCCTCAAAGGCCGCGGCGGGCATGCGGCGACACCTCAGAAAACCATCGACGCACTGGCCGCTGCGTGCGAATTCGTGTGTGGCCTTCAGCAGATAGTAGCTCGCAGAGTGGACCCCCTAGAGCCTGCGATCGTGAGTGTTGGCAAACTCAACGCAGGAACCACATTCAACATAGTAGCAGACTCCGCTGAGATTGCAGCGTCTGTGAGAACGCTGTCCGAGCGAACTCGAACCCTCATAGAGAAGCTTGTGCGTGCGCGAGTCGCGGCAATCGAGGGCGCATGCGGGGTGGAAGCGGATCTCAACTACGTGCGCAGCTATCCGGAGGTCGTCAATGAACCGGGGATGGCCTCAATCCTCGATGCCGCATGCAGAAAAGCCCCCGGCGTGACCGACGTGATCGAACTCCCTACACCTTCCATGGTGGGGGAGGATTTCGCCTACTACGCCCAGCATGCACCGGGCGTACTCATGTGGCTTGGAGCAGCCCACCGTTCCGGCGAAGTGCACCCACTGCATAGCTCTAAGTTCCTGGTGGCCGACGAGACCCTAGCGCTGGGTCCGAACGTTTGGCGGCAGGCAGCCGTCGATGTCCTGTCGTGGCTCGCCTGATCGGCCACGCACGCGCACACGCACACGCACAGCAGGCGCACAGCAGGCGCACACGGCCAACTCGCGGGCGCTATGCCGAGTCGTCGGGAGTGCGACTGCATGCAGACCTGCAGGTCTGCGCGCAGCCGCACTGGGCCGCTTTCAGCGCCTGCTACTTGACCTCCACAGCTCCCATCATGGCCCGGCACCTGATGCGCAGAGTCTTTGTGCTCCCCTCCGCACCCTTGTGCGAGAACGTCCTGGAGGCTATGACTCCCCCTGTGGACTGCCCAAACACCCCCACTCCACCTAGGAGTGCAGATCCCTCACATTCCACGTGCAGGTCCAGAGGCGCTATGATCTCAATTCCACCCATCATCACGGTAAGGTCGAGGTACGTTTCACCCTCAGGGATGTTGGCCACACGGAGGTCGAAATCAGCTCCGCCCATAACCACTACGTATGAGCCGGACCGCAGTTCCCAGCCTGACTGCTTCTGCTCAAGCCCACTCATGACAATCCAGTGCGTGCGCCCGGCAGGAGCAGACGAGACTGGTGATTGCGCTGATCTCAAGAGACTCCATCCCAGAAGGATGATGAGGAGTGCCCAGAACGCGCCCCACAGCCGTGCAAGATCGATGAATGTCTGCCCGGAAGTCCCTGAGAGTATCAACAGGCCAACGATGACGGCTATCCACCCGCCCACCCGGCTGTCGGGAAGAGCAGATCCCTCCCCTCCATCCTCCTGCTGGCAACGGGGACGAAGGAGAATGCCGACGCCCCATGCCACAATCAGCAGAGGCCAGTACCTGCCGATGATGCTCCACACGTCCACATCAGTAATCCCGAAGTTGTTGAGAAGCAGAAGCCCCCCCGCAATCACGATCAGTCCGCCGAAGATCCTCGATAACGTCGATCCTGTCAACAAAACCGCCTCCCTGGCATCAAAATGCGATCGCGCAACCGTCCTTTCATGGTTCGCTGCCTGCGATGAGAACCGAGGTCTCTGGGTCGCGCCATATCATCTGCCCACAGCCTGCCCTGTCCGAACGTCCTCACGTACATTCTTCTCAACACTACATATTCCTCCGAAGGGGCCCAAACGGAACTGCGCTGGAGGAAATGCCGGGATAAAGTCGAAGACGACACTGTTTACTCTGCAAACGAACAGCAAGGGGGACCCCCATGTGAGACGTCTTCTGCCTGCCATACTAATAGTAGCCGCACTGGCTGCCGTATTGCTTGCCGCCCCAAACCACGCGTCCGCCGGAGCGCCGCAAGGGGCATCCGTCGCGATACTCGACTCAGGATACACGCGTCACTACGCTTCCCTGAACTCATGGGATTTCGCAGCGGAATTCATCGACACGACCAGACTCATGAGCCTGCTTGCCAGAGTGGGGATTGCCGCGGCGATAGTAGGCGATCACGATGTGGAAGTGGGCGCGCTCTCCGGGTACAAGGCACTGATCATGCCATCGGTCTCGTGTGTGTCGGCGCTTGAATCAGAGAAGATACAGGAGTTCGCTGATGCGGGCGGGCGCGTGTTCTCCACCTACGACACGTCCTTACGCGACGACTTCTGGAGAGCCAGGCCTGACTTCGCCCTGTGGCGCATCATGGGGGTCAGGCACTCCTCTTTGTTTGGCGCGGAGATGGCATCTCTTGCTCCCGCGTCCCAGGCGCACCCGGTCTTTGCCGGGATCGGAGTCCAAGTGCGTCTGCCCCGCGTCCACGGGCTTGTTGTCAAGGCGAACGTTGACACAATCACCCTCGCTGCCTGGGCGGATGGCTCCCCGGCCATAGTGGAGGGCAAATACGGGGTCTACTGCTCAGAGAACCTATTCTCCCAGGAGAACCTGGCAGCTCCAGGAGTAGCAACGCTTGTTCAGAATACGGTGAAATACCTGGTCGGGCAGAAGTATGGCGCCCCATTCGGCGCCGGCCATCTTGACACTCGGGCTGCCTGGTACCGGCCCGCTGATACCCGAGAGGAGATATGCACCGACTTCAGCCGCATGGCGAAGGCCAACATCAACACCGTGTTCGTTGATGTGTTCTATGACGGGCAGTGCATATACCCTAGCGTAATCGCGCCTCAGAACCCCAAATACTCCGGCTGGGACCCCCTAGCGTTCGCGCTCGAAGAAGGCCGACGCACTGGGATCAGCGTCCACGCCTGGCTCGAAACGCTGTGCGTCGGTCAAGGCGCCGGAACAGCCGGCCCCGATGATCCTGCACCGACCTCCCTCCTCAGGCTGCAGCCAGGATGGGTCGCTCTGGGAAGTGATGGCCGAGCGCCGGCAGCAGCCGAGCTCAACCGCTACTTCCTGTCAGCCGCACACCCCGAGGTGCAGGAGTTTATCCTCGCTATCGTAACCGAGCTGGTGACATCTCACCACCTCGATGGCGTACACCTTGATTATCTGCGATACCCTGCCGGTCGCACTTCCCAGTACGACTTCAACCCAGCCTCTGCAGCTTTGATGAAGCAGGCCATAGGGTTCGAACCCAGAGAAGTCAGGTTCGACACGGCTAGGTGGAACGCCTGGTTCACATGGCGATGCGATAACCTCACAGATTTCGTCGGCAGGATCTCCTCGCTCATCCGGACGGCCTCTCCCGGAACGAGCGTGTCGGCAGCGGTGCACCCGTACCCTGACGCACAGCTCGCGCGGATGCAGGACTGGCAGTCCTGGGTAACCCGAGGGTATCTCGATTTCGTGGCCGTGTTCACCTACACCAACGACCAGGACCTCCTCCAGACGCTGATCCGCGCAGCGCAGTCCTTCTCAAATGAAAGCACGCCAGTTCTCGCAGCCATCGATGCAGGCGCCATCCCGAAAAAGCAGGCAGCCACTGAACTGACAGCACTGGTGGAGGCGGCCCGCGCCGCCGGGGCGACAGGCCTCTCAATATCGAACCTGAGTGCGATGGGTGATGATGTGCTCGAGGCTCTGGCGGCTGGCCCGTTCAGGCAGGCATCCGCACCCCGCTGATCAGCTAAGCCTGGAAGGCGACACCACGATCAGCCCAGCATCAGCCCAGCGGCCCAGTGCCTCATGGAGCGGGCTCCACCCGAGAAAGGCGCTGAATGCACCAGACCCTCTGCGCGGACCATCCGCGCAGAGGGTCTGATTCATCTTATTCACATGGGAGAACGCCCTACCGAACATGAGGGTTTGCAGGCTCTGGAACCGCGATTACAGCTTCGCCGTTAGTTCAGCCACCGTTTCTGCTGCGTTTCCCAGAAGCAAAGTAGCGTTCGCAGCGGTGTACAGCGGATTCTGAACCCCAGCGTATCCAGGGCGCGTATCCAGGTTGAACACCAGTACGTGCTTGGCTTCATAGGCCTTCAGGATCGGCATTCCGTAGATGGGCGTGCCTGTCGCGCTGTTCGCAGCCGGATTGACCACATCGTTCGCTCCCACAACGATGGCAACGTCCGTCTCTTTGAACTCCTCATTGACCTGGTCCATCTCGAACAGCTGATCGTATGACACATCCACCTCTGCCAGGAGGACATTCATATGACCAGGCATTCTACCCGCTACCGGGTGTATCGCGATCTTGACCTCAGCACCGTTCGACTCAAGCTTGTCGATTAGCGCCTTAACGTTGGTCTGGGCCTGTGCGAGCGCCATTCCGTACCCCGGCACAATGATCACCTTGCGGGCTTCTCGGACTGCCTCGAGGTAGTCCCTCTTCACAGCAGGAGCGGGCTGCTCACCGGATTCAGGCGTCGAAGTGAAGTCCTGGCCTGACGGGGGAGCAGTGTCTTCCCCTGTTTTCTTGCTCTGCATCATGACAGTCCTGCCAGTTAGGACCTGCATCAGGGTCCTGTTCATCGCCTTGCACATGATCTGCGTGAGTATGAGACCAGATGCCCCGACTACTGCTCCAACAGCGATCAGTAGTGCGTCTCCGAGGGCAAGTCCTGCAATGGATGCAGCCAGCCCTGAGAATGAATTGAGAAGAGACACGGTTATCGGCATGTCGGCCCCGCCCACGCGAATCGTAAACAGGACCCCATATGCCATCGACAACGCGAGGGCGGCAACCGCCGGCGCTATCGCACGTCCGATCGGAACGCAGAGAGCCAGGATCGCGACTGCGATCGTCCCGATCATGCATGCCGCATTCCACGAGCCCTGTCCGGAGAAGACTATCGGCCTGCCGGTGATCCTGCCTTCGAGCTTCGCCATGGCGATCAGGCTGCCCGACAGTGTGACTCCCCCCACGAGGAGCCCAAGCATGCTAGTGAACTTCTCGAAACCGCCAAGAGCCTGCCCGGCCCCGGCCGTAACAGCATTCACGAGGACCAACAGCGACACTATCGCAGAACTTCCGCCTCCGAGCCCGTTGAGCAACGCAACCATCTGCGGCATCTGGATCATGGCCACCTTCGCGGCGATCGCCCATCCGATTGCGGCGCCGACGGCCATCGCTGCCCATAGAACCCCCATGCTCACCGTGTTGTCGCGCACGAGGGTGAGTATGATGGATCCCGCCATGCACACGGCCCCCAGGAGATTGCCTTGAACTGCAGTCTCCGGTGAGCTCATCATCTTGATGCCCCACACGATCCCTGCTGCGAGTACCAGTCCAACTACATTAACAACACCGATGCTCATACCATCATACCTACTTCTTGAACATCCTGAGCATTTTGTCGGTTACAAGGAATCCGCCGACCACATTGACCATTGCCAGCACTATGGCCAGCGCCCCCAGAAACTGCGATCCGGTGGACTGGGCCAACGCCGCCACTGATAGCGCCCCGAGCACTGTCACGCCTGACAACGCATTGGCGCCCGACATCAGCGGAGTGTGAAGCAGGCTCGGCACAGCGCTTATCACCTTGTACCCCACTACAGTAGCGATGATGAACAATATCACAAGCGAAGCTACAGACACTCCGAATCCCCACTCCTCATCTAGCGTTCATCGCTTCCAGTGCGCCCGCATGCACAAGCTTGCCGCCCTCAGTTACCAGCGAGGAAGCGATTATCTCATCGCTCTTGTCGATGACCGCCACTCCATCGCGGCACAGGTTAGCGACATAATTGAACACGTTGTTCGCGAACATCCAGGTCGAGCTGGTCGGCATCATGCCAGGGATGTTCTTTGTTCCATCGATGCTCACCCCGTGCTTCACCACCACCTCGCCCGGAGAGGTGATCTCGCAGTTTCCGCCCTGATCGATGGCGATGTCCACGATTGCAGAGCCGGGCTTCATTGACTTGACCATGTCCTCGGTCACGAGAATCGGGGCGAGTTTGCCTGGGATGAGGGCCGTCAGCATCACGATATCTGCGTCGGCTACCGCTGGGGCGAGCGCTCGCCTCTCCTTGGATACCCACTCATCGGGGAGCTTCGCCGCGTATCCGCCGGGGGCAATCGCGATGTCGGCGGGGATGCCCAGATCAACAACCTTGGCGCCAAGGCTCTTGGCCTGCTCAATGGCGTCCGGCCTGATGTCTGCGGCGAACACGGACGCGCCAAGCCTCTTAGCGGTGGCCACTGCCTGCAGGCCGGCGATGCCCGTTCCTATTACGATCACTGAAGATGGCTTGATCATGCCAACTGCAGTGCCTACCATCGGCATGAACTTGGACAGTCTGTTGGCGGCCATGAGCACGCCCTTGTACCCGGCAACGGTGCTCATGGAGGTAAGCGCGTCCATGGCCTGCGCTCGAGTGATTCTTGGTATTCCATCGAGAGTGAGGCCGATGGCGCCTCTCGCCGCCAGTTTCCTGATCATCTCATGGTTTGAGGGCGAGGCTGGGTGCAGGAAGGTCACGATGTACTGGCCCGAGTGCAACATGTCAACCTCGTGCTTGCCCTTGGCCTCATTGAACAGAGGCTCCTTCACCTTCATGATGATGTGCGCTTCCGCGAATATCCTGCCCACGTCATCGACAAGCTCGGCGCCTGCCGCTGCGTAATCAGGATCGGGGAAGTAAGAGCCCTCGCCCGCGCCGCGCTCGATCATCACGCGTGCGCCCTCCGCGATCATCTTCCTGACTGTGTCTGGGATTGCTGCGACGCGCCTCTCGCCCTTCATGATCTCCTTGGGCACTCCGATTGTAAGACCACTAAATCTCACTGCTAGCCACTCCCTCTGCAACTCCGTGATTTGGCGTGGGAGACGCCCAGCCGGGCCGCTCCCACGCCACGGTTGCTTCGTATTCTGGTCCTGTACGCTACTTGGTTGTCATGTTGTATCGATTGATCGCGGCGTCGATCGTCGCAGCGGCCTTCTTTAGGGCATCGAGCGATGAGGACTTGCCGGTGAGCACCTGCTCGATCGCATCTTCCACAGTCGTTCTAGCCTGGGTGAACACCCCGAGGAGCGCCCCCTGGGTCGCGCGGGTCACTGGGGTGTCGCGCAGCTGCTTGACGGCGGTCGCGAACTGGGGATACTTGGCCTGATGCGCCTTGAGCTCTGGAACGTCGTAAGCCTTTTTTGTGATCGGGAAGTACCCGGTGTTCATATGCCAATATGCCTGCTGCTCAGGCTCGGTCATCCACTTTATGAACTCCCAGGCAGCCTCCTCTTCCTCCTTCGCATGGTTGCTGAGGAGCCACAGAGTGCCGCCGCCGATCATGACGCCGCCCTTCGCTCCTGCAGGCCTAGGCAGGTATCCAACGCCCACCTCGAATTGATTGTTGACACCTGCGAGAATGGTGGCGAGAACTGCAGTCGAGTCGATGGTCATCGCACACTGCCCAGCTATGAACGCCTTCTGAGTGTCGGCGGTCTTGCGGCCCAGGTTTGCAGTTATGCCCTCTTTGACCATCCCGTTCCACCAGTCGAGTATGGCTGCAGCCTCAGGGACCGCGAACGACACGGCTGTAGCAGTCGCATCCCGTCCATTTCCATTGTTTGCATAGGTCAGGTTCGATGCGGCCAGGAATTGCTCGAAGAACCAGCCGTATACAGCGAGCGCCATACCAGGACGTGTGACCTTCCCGGCGGAATCACGCTTGGTGAGCTTTCTCGCCGCAACCACCACTTCGTCGAATGTGAGCGGAGGCTTGTTCAGGTCCAATCCCGCCTCGCGGAACATGTCCTTATTGAAGTATAGCAGAGGTGTAGAGACGTTGAATGGCATCGAGTACAGCTGATCGTTGATCTCGTAGTAGGCCAGGATATTCCGCTCGAAGGTGCTGACATCGATCTTGTCGCGATCGATGTACTTCTGAAGCGGAACTATCACCTTGCTGTCGATCATGAACCTAGAGCCTATTTCGTAACTCTGCATCACGTTCGGAGTCGACTTGCCGGCGATGCTCGCCTTCAGCTTGTTGATGGCATCGTCATAGCTTCCCTGGTATATGGCTTCGACCTGAATGCTGGAGTGAGTCGTGTTGAACCTATCAACCAGCTCTCGAGTTGTCTCTGCGACCTTTCCGCCCACCGAATACCAGAACACCACCTTGGTAGGCCCAGCAGCCCCAGCTCCGAAGCTGAACATGGCCATTGCCATGAATGCCAGCAGCGCGGTGCTGATCAGAGTTCTCCTCGACATCGTGTCGCCTCCTCAATGTAGCTGACCGATCCGTCCAGCCGTGATACTGGTCCAATAGAACAGAACGCAGGCAGACTCGAAAGATCACCCCTTTCACCGAATCACGCCTCAGCCCTAGCCTTTGACGGCTCCAGACGTGAGGCCTCGGACCAGCTGTTTGTGCGCTAGCAACAGCAGGATGGCTGTAGGCACTAGCACCATGATAATGCCTGCCATGGTGCTGTTCCATGCAACTGACTCATCCCGCTGCAACATCGAAAGGCCAATCTGCACAGTGCGCATCTTGTCGGTATTGGTCACCAGGAGGGGCCAGAGGTACTGGTTATAGGTTGTCAGGAACGTATACACAGCGAGTGTTCCCAACATGGGTCGTGAGAGAGGAATCGCAATCGTAGTGAAGAACCGGAAATTCCCGCATCCGTCGATCGCCGCAGCGTCCTTCAGTTCGCGAGGAATAGTGAGAAAACCCTGCCTGAGCAGGAATATGCCGAACGCCGACGCCATAAATGGGACTGACAGGCCCCAGTAAGTATCAGTCCAAGACAATGCCTTAACCGTGAGGTAGTTCGAGATGATGGTAACCTCCCACGGAACCATCATCGTAGATAGAACCACGTAGAACAAGGCCTGCCTTCCCTTGTACTCCAGGAAGCTGAACGAGTAGGCCGCCATGCTTGCAGTGATCAGCTGTCCAAACATCACAGCCGCCGATACAATGAAACTGTTGACTATGAACCTGACCACAGGGGCTCTCCGAAGCGCCTCCCTATAGCTATCGAAGGTGAACCGAGACGGGAAGAACTTGGGAGGATAGGAGACGCTCTCTGAGGCTGTGAAAAAGCTCGTAGCCAGGGCATAGTATATGGGAAAGAACACTGCGACGGCAGCAAGAGTGATCAGCGCGTAGCATAGAGCCGTGCGAAACGCCGCCCGACGCCGGTGCAGCCTAGGCTTCATTGGTAGAACACTCTCCTCTCCAACACGAAAAACTGGAGGAGCGTGAGAGCCATGATTATCGCAAACAGCACCATAGCCTCAGCCGCTGCGAACCCGAAGTTGTAGTTGAAGAATGCCTCACGGTAGATCGAGTACACGACCACATTCGTAACCCCGGCGGGCCCGCCCTGCGTCAGCATGTTGATCTCTCCGAATGACTGAAGCGCACTGATGGTGGACGTGATAAGCAGGAACATGAGCACAGGGGATATCATTGGCAGAGTCATCTTCCAGAACATGGTCCATGGCCCCGCTCCATCGATCCTCGAGCTCTCGTACATGTCCTCCGGAACCGCCTGAATGCCTCCAAGCAAAAGGATCGTGTTGAATCCGAGGGTCCGCCACACGGCCACCATCGATACGGAGAACAGGGCCCACCGAGTATCCGCGAGCCAGTTGATCTGATCTATGTGGAATAGGCTGAGGAAGAACTTGAGCACTCCCTGTGCAGGGCTGAAGAACATCATCCAGATCAGGGAGGCCGAGGCCACCGCAACCACCATTGGAGACGCAAATAGCAGTCGATAGACGCCAATGCCCCGCAGACGCCAGTTGGCCATCAGTGCCAGGCACAGCGACAGCACGATTCCTGGAATCACGAGATACGCAGCATAGAGCGCCGTAGTTCCCAAGCTCACGCCGAACTCGCCGAGAGTAAAGATCTCCTTGTACTGCGCGAGCCCCAGGAAGAACTGCCCGTTGCCCAGGATGTCGGTTTGGTAGAGACTGAGGCGAATGCTGTTGGCCAGTGGGTAGAAGACGAACACCCCGAAAATGGCCAGAGCCGGGAGGAGATAGAGCAGCCCTTCGAGGAGCTTTCGGCCTTCCCGGCGACTTCTGCTCATACCGACCGCGATTCGCGCTTGCGCCACAGGAACCACTCCCCTCTGTTGATCATCTGCGGCACTCAGGGCCCAGATAGTCACCTACGGTTTCCTTCGCGCCTCCAGCTCTCTCCAACTAGCTATCACCGCTCCAGCCGCGCGCATATCCGACACGGTCTTATCCACATCGCCCGGGGAGAGCTCAACTCCGCGGCATCCGTCCCTAATGAGGCAGACATGGAATCCAAGCGAGAGCCCATCGATGACAGTGTATTTCACACAGTAGTCAGTAGCGAGGCCCATCACGTACACGCGTTCCACGCCTGCTGACCTCAGATAATCCTCAAGCCCAGTCGCATTGGCGTGGCCATTATCGAAAAAGCCGCTGTAGCTATCGACCCCATGGTCAGCGCCTTTGTAGAACACCTTCGCGACCCTCGAGGCATCGAGAGCAGGTGCAAACTCTGCGCCAAACGAACCCTGCACGCAGTGGTCTGGCCACAGAACCTGGGGAAGGCCGTTCAAGTCGATGATATCTCCCACGCCGGACCCAGGGTGAGCCGATGCAAAGCTGCCATGTCCGGGAGGGTGCCAATCTTTCGTCGCAACCACCATATCGAAATCCGACTGGAGGACATTGGCAACCTGTATGATCTCATCGCCTCCCGGAACGGCTAGAGCCCCACCTGGAAGGAAATCGTTCTGCAAGTCCACCAGTATCAGCGAATTCATTCGCCCACCCCCGTGTCGAGCAATCTTCTACACGTCCGCCGGTATTCCTGTCTGAATTCCGATGCATCTTGGTTCGGCAATAGGTACAATGCCCTTTCGTTGCATGCACATCTGCCGCTCCCTCTGGAGGAAAACAACACAGATATGCCGAAATAACATGAAACTCCCAGAACAACAACGTCAGGCGTGGTCGCCATGGGCAGATTCATCATACAGCGAGTCGCGATCCGGAGATCCGCAATAGTGCTGTGCTGTGCTGTGTTGGCCCTCAGCCAAGCTTCCTCGGCTGAGGAGTCTGTTGTTGTGCGCATGGCGGGGGATAGCTGCTTTCCGCCATACGAGTTTGTCTCGGAGTCACGCACGTACGTGGGTTTCAACGTGGACCTCATGAGCGCAATCGCCCTCCAGCTCGGCATCGACATCGAAGTCATGCCTATGTCGTGGTCATCAGTGAGGGCCGCTCTGGACAGAGGCGTCATCGACGCGATCCAGGGCATGAAGTACAGCCCCGACAGGGACAGGATCTATGATTTCTCCACTCCATATCTCACATCATCCATGGGCATATTCGTGCGCAGCGATCGGGTCGACATCTCGGACCTTGATGACCTGGCGGGGCTCACTGTGGCTGTGCAGAGCGGCGATATCTCCAACGAGTCGCTTTCGAAAATCGGAACCGCAGCGCGCATTCCGTTCGAGAACCAACAGGCAGCTCTGGACGCTCTGCTGGCAGGGAAGGTCGACGCCTTTGTTGGCAACAGGTTGGTGGGAATGTACTTGCTCCAGAGGAAGGGCCGAACAGCCGAAGTCAAGATAGCCGGCGACCCTGTGGATCCCGCCCCGTACTGCATTGCGGTGACTGAAGGCGACAGCCAACTGCTTGAGCTCCTCAACCGGGGAATCGCAGAGGTTCAGCAATCGGGGCTTTACGACAGGATCTATGCCAAGTGGTTTGGGGAAAGGGTAGAACCCCCATCTGCCGCCCTCAAGAGGCTGATATGGGCGTTGGCAGCAGTGACGGCCACAGTCGCAGTTGCGGCATTCATCGTTTTCCAGTGGAACAGGATGCTGAGAAAACAGGTAGCTCTACGCACACGGGAGCTTTCTGCCGCAAACCTGCTGCAGACCAGGATACTGGAGAACTCCTTCAATGCGGTAGTGGCTGCTGACTACAACCTGAAGATAGTCGCCGCGAACGCCAGAGCCGCCCAGATGCTTAGCGTGGACCTAGCTGAACTCATCGGCCGCAAGTGGTTCGATTCGCCCATCGGGAAACTTGTGAGCGAAGGATTGGTCAGGGAGACCGTTCAGAAAGGCGTTGTCCATCGCAACCAGGAGGCTCGATGGAGGATAGATGGTGAGGAACGCGTGATCAGCTTCAATCTCGGCCCTCTCCGTCAAACTGCGAACAACGACGATCCACAGCATGCCATGAAGCCCGCGCCGAGTGAAGGCAGCACCGCACCTGCGCAAGGAAAGCCCGAGGCAGGCGCCGTTCTGGTGTTCAGCGACATAACCGACAGCAAGAGGCTTGGTGAGTCCGAAGCCACGAGAGACAAGATGGACGCGCTTGCCACTGTCATCGCCGGAATAGCCCACGAGATCCGGAACCCGCTCACATCCATCAAGGCCTTCGTCGATCTGTTGCCTTCCAAGTATGACCATCCGGAGTTCAGGGAAGAGATCTCCAAACACCTACCTGCTGAAATGGAGAGGCTCAACTGGATACTCACTGACCTCCTTGACTATGCTAGGCCTCGCAGACCTGAAAAGCAGGTCATCGATGTTGGTGAGCTCATCGACTCGGTAGTTGGGATGATCGGGCTTGAAGCTAGCGCGCGGAGGATCGTGCTCAATGCCCATTCCGAGCCCAAGCTTGCCGCGTTCGCAGACCGCAACCAGATCAAGCAGGTTCTGATAAACATAGTGCTCAACGCATTGGAAGCGCTGGACGGCCCGGCGGAGATTGACATCGTGTCCTCGCGTTCCGCGTCGAACATGGTTCTGATAACCGTGTGCGACCCTGGACCTGGAATCGTTAAGGATGATCTGAAGCGCATTCTCGAGCCATTCTTCACCCGAAAACCTAAGGGAACCGGCATGGGCCTCTCGGTGAGCTACAAGCTCATGCGGGAGAACGGCGGCGATCTATCAATCGATAGCACTGTAGGGGTAGGCGCCAAAGTAACCCTCTCACTTCCTGCAGCGCCGCCCAGGGAGGAGCTGTATCCGGATGTCGCGGAGGACTAGGCTGCTCGTAGTGGACGACGAGGCCTCGATCCTGTCATCGCTTCGGTTCGCATTGGAAGACAGCTTCGATATGTCCACTGTTGAGGACCCAACTGGTGCGCTCCAGGCAGCTGAGTCGTTCAATCCAGATGTGTGTCTTCTGGATCTTCGCCTAGGAAGCGCCGACGGACTTGAGCTTCTCGGCAAGATGAGGCGAGTCCTTCCCGACGCAAGTTTCGTTATAATGACCGCCTTCAGCAGCATCCGTTCTGCCGTGGAATGCATGAAGAGAGGCGCCAACGACTACATCGTGAAGCCCGTCGATCTCGACGAGCTCAACGTGGTTCTCGGCCAGGCCGCACAGGACGCGAGGTTGAGAAGCACAGTCCGAAAACTGGAACGAGAACTGGAGGTCAAGCACGGGCCAGGCGGGATCATCGGAGAGAGCCGGGCGATGCAGCAGGTTTTCGAGCTGATAGAGAAGGCAAAATGGGTAGACTCCAACGTTCTCATCCTCGGAGAGCCCGGTGTCGGGAAGGAGCTGGCTGCCAGGGCGCTTCACTTCGCTGGAAGCCGGAAACACGGGCCCTTCATCACCGTGAACTGTGATGCCATGCCCAGCTCAGCGCTGGCAATCGAGCTGTTCGGGGGCAATTCCGCGCATGAAGCAAGCACTTCCACTAGTCAGGAGAGTTGCATCGAGGCAGCAAGCGGAGGCACCCTGTTCTTCCGCGAGATCGGCCGCATGGATCTGATGGTGCAGGCCCAGCTGCTCCACGCCATCCAGGACCGCGGCGCCCATACGGCTGGCAGCTCCCCGCGGCACAGGATGGACGTTCGCGTGATAGCAGCTAGCAGTCAGAGTCTGGATGAGGCTGTTAGGCAGGGCCTGTTCAGAGATGACCTCTACAGAAGGCTGAATGTGGTGACCGTGAAGATCCCGCCCCTTCGCCACCGGCGTCAGGACATCCCCCTTCTTGTCCACCACTTCGTGGAGATGGTCTCCAGGCGCTTGAGCAGGCCAGTGCCAGGAGTGACAGAGGCCGCGATGTGGGCCTTTCAGGCTGCAGACTACTCAGGCAACGTGAGCGAGTTGGAGGCTGCAGTGGAACAAGCCCTATCCTCTAGGAGTATGGAGTCCCAGTCAGACCTGGATGTGGGTGACCTGCCGGCCGATATTCGGCAGCCATCCCCACCAGGTTCGGCCATGTAGAAAGTGCTTTGGTGCGCGCAATGCCAAGGGACGGACCCGGGCTCTGCATCACCCGAGATCCGTCCCTTCTATCTGTTCGGCGAAGAGACATCTACTGGTGCTGATATAGAGGGTCCAACACCACTATCTCAGAGGAACTGACAAGATCCGCAAGGAGCGCCTTGGGGTCCACGGACCTCTCCTTGACCAGCATGGCGACGATGTCCTTCCGAACTTGCTCGAACTCCACCGGTTCCGGCGCCCTGCGCTCCGCCACGAGGATCACGTGCCATCCGAAGTCAGTATGCACAGCGTCGCTGATCTGGCCGGGCTCCATGGAGAACGCGGCTTCCTCGAACTCCGGGACCATCTCGCCGCGTTCGAAGAATCCAAGATCGCCTCCGCTCGGCGCTGATCCTCCGTCCGATGACTTCGCAGTGGCAAGAGCGGCGAAATCAGCGCCCTCTTTGAGCTGACGGAGAACTTCGCGCGCCTCCTCCTCAGTGCCAACAAGGATGTGGCTGGCGCGAACCAGTTCAGGCTCACCGAATTGCGCCCTGTTCTGCTCGTAGTAACCTCGGGCGTCCTCTTCGGTGACTTCAACCCCAACTGAGCTCAGGTCGGTAAGGAGCATGCTCAGCTCAAGGGCGTTCCATAGTTCCTGCTCCGTCATTCCATACTGCTCTAGGACTGCTGGCCACTGTTCGCCCGACATCAGTTTGAACCGAGACAGCTCGTAGCTCACCCTGTCCGGATCCATCTCAATGCCTGCCTTGCGCGCTGCCTGCCTTACTACACGCTCGCTCAGGATCTGCTGCAGGATCCTCGCGCCCAGCTGCCCCTCTACGGAGCGGACAACCTCTCCACGCAGCACTGGCTCTCCATTCACGGTCGCAATAACCTGCCGCAGGGAATCAACAGGGGCGCCGTCAGGCTCAGTACTTATCGATTCAATCTGGCTTGCATCCGCTGGAAGCTCCAAAGAAAGCGATGTTCCATCCTTCAGGCGAACCACTATAGATGATGCCATTGCATACTGTGAAAACACGATAAGGGCAAGTGACAGAACGGTCGCTGTAGCTAAACGATGCCTATGTATTGAAATCTCCTCCCACTAAGCGCAACTTATGGACGCAAACCCTCGTCTGGCCGAGGCGCACCGGCCGCGGGATCAATGGCAGGCACTGTTGGAACCGCTCCCATACTTCGCAGCAATCCGGACGTCTGTGGAGATACCACGAAAGATGTGAGCATTGTCTCGTACATTGCAGCACGCTCGTCGAACTCCTCCGGGGCATCCTGGATTGTGAGCGAGTATCCCATCCCGTCGCGGCAGATTACAGCCTCCGCCGACTTCAGCGCCACACCGCGGGTGCTCACGAAGGAGTACACGAACAGCGCCCCGCTCGCTCCTCCGAGAGTAAGTGGAACCGGACCAGCCACCCGCTGCAGACCTGACATGTTCTCCGAATACCCATCAAGCAGCGCTGAGGCGAGAGTCATCGAATCTTCAAACCCCTCTGGCAGTTCGTACGCCTCCACCGCAGCCATGTCGCAGTCATCCTGCCCCCAGAACATCCACATCCCTGGTTCGGACTGCTCCGGGACGAACTCCCAGTCCGTGGGCATAAGCAGCCTGAACGTCATCTCCTCATCCCAAAACTCCGTAAACGATGCAGGCAGCGTCTCCTCGGCTGAAAGCACCGTTGCGCGCGCAGCGGCAGCAGCACGCTCACTAGCCACGTACGGCAGCGCGGCTACGATGATCAGCGCCAGTATAAGTCCTGCCCGTGCCCTATGAGTCCCCATTCCACTCGTTCCCCCATTCCCATCTGTGGGGATATGTGATTCTTGACCAAAGCGACTATTCCTCCATGACGCATTCATGTGGCGGGAAGTTCCCTTGGCGCCTTCCGCGCCGGATCCACATGTGATATCCTGGGTTCGTAGTTCGTAACGGACCTGCGGAAAGGACACAATCCAATGAGGACTGCCGGAACTCTCTAACCCAATTGAACATACTGCACCCGACCGCCAAGCGTGGTCTGGTTCGGTAATCCAATTCGTGGGAGTGCTGGCGTCTCCGCAGGAACGCTCATATGGGTATGGCGGGAAGGGATTCCTTCCTTCGGGCCACGCCGTCTGCACTGTCAGATGATGCGTGGCCTATTTCGTTGCAGGGTCCGTGCCTTACCCTGCCAGGAGATGGCCGCATCCCACCTCAGGAGGTGGGCTTATGCTGTTAGCAGCAATCAGCAGTGTATCGAAATCATTCGGCGACCACACTGTGTTCAAAGACGCATCATTCCAGGTGCACTCTGGCGAGTGCGTCGCAGTATTCGGGCCAAATGGGTGCGGGAAATCCACGATGCTCAAGATGATCATCGGCCAAGTCGAGCCTGATTCGGGCCATGTATGGCGCGCGCCCGATCTGGCTGTCGGATATCTCCCCCAGTCTCCCAGCTTCGTGCCTGGCGCCAGCCCGCGCAGCATCTGTGCTAAGGCGGCGCTGCCTGGAGTCGCCTTCAGGAGAGATGGTCTTGGGGATGCGCGGGCAGTGGCAGATGCCACGCTCCGTTGCCTCGGCATCACCCAAGAGACCGCCACACGCGACATCGCCGACCTGAGCTGTGGCGAGCGAACTCGCGCAGGGCTTGCACAGGCCTGGTGCAGCAACCCAGACCTGATTGTCCTCGATGAACCCACGAACCATCTGGACATCGCCGGCCTTGAGTTGCTGGCCGAGATGGTGCGCGCATTTCGAGGCGCGGTGGTCATCGTCTCTCATGACCGGTACTTTCTGGACCGCACAGCAACCCGTATAATCGAGCTATCAACCGACGGAACGCGCTCCTATCCCGGCAACTACACCAAGTACCTCAGGCAGAAACAGCTGGAGTTCGATACCCAGATGTCCGACTATGTGCACCAGGAGAGGAAGGAACGCCAGATTCTCGCCGCGATAGCGCGACAGCAGGAATGGGGCCTGAAGGCCCACAGCGAAGCGGGGACCAACGACTTCTGGAGGGCCAGAGCAAAGAAGAACGCCGCCAGGGCAAAAGCGACAATCGCACGGTTGAACAGGATGCGGGACGAAGGTATTGAGAAACCTCGGAAAGCTCAGGAGTGTCGAGTGCAGCTCGGCGAGTCGAGCCGAGCAGGCCGCAGGCTCGTGTACTCAGACGGCATCTCGATGGGGTACGATCACGACCTATTCAGCACTGGGGCGATCGCGGTGATGCGCGGAGAAAGAATCGGCATCGTCGGCCCTAACGGGGCGGGAAAGAGCACCCTGCTCAAGGGGCTCCTCGGGTTGCTGCCGCCTCGTGCCGGACATGTATGGATCAGTCCCTCCGTGTCGTGGTTCTACTATGATCAGGCGCAGGCGCAATTCAGCCCGGCAGACACGGCCATGGGGGTCGTCACCGAGGCTACGGGCAGGCCTCCCTACGACGTAAGGTCGATGCTTGGGGCGCTTCTCCTGAGAGGAGAGGCTGTTGACAGGCGGATTGCCACGCTCAGCCTAGGAGAGCGCGTGAGGGTGGATTTCGCGCGGATGGTTGGGGGATCATACAGTCTCCTCGCTCTCGACGAACCCACGAACAACCTAGACATCCAGTCGCGCGAGGCTATAGAGGGTGCGCTTGAGGCATGGGACGGCACGCTGCTGATCGTGTCTCACGATCGATACCTGCTGAATCGGCTGTGCACCAAGATCGTCTGCATCGAACAAGGCATTCTCCACACGTACCCAGGTCGATACTGTGACTTCGAGCTTAGTAGGAAGTCGGCGGCGGATAGGCCAACCAAAGCAGGCAGCCGCGGCCTCGGGCCTCCGGATGGGAAGGACGATGAACACACCGGGAACAGGCTGCTCCTTGAGAACAGGCTTGCCGTGCTTTCGGCTCGCCTATCCGAGCGATCCCTCTCGGAAGAGGAGCGAACCCAAGCTCAGCATGAGTTCATGGAACTGTCACGCGCACTCGCCCGGACACAGAGGTAGGCGCCTGACTCACTCCAGGAGATGCCAGCGCCCGGCCTGGGCAATACCTGGCCGGGCGCCCATTGCGCAATCCTATTGCTCCGGAAGGTTCCGGTAGACGGTCACTGTTCAATCAGCCTGGCCACAAGCTCCTTGAGGAACCACTCGACGTCACTCACAATCCCGATCGCCTGGAACGTGCCGCGGTCCGCAAGCTTAGTGACAGTCGCTGGGTTTATGTCGACACACACTGTTTTCACACGAGCAGGAAGGAGGTTGCCTGTGGCTATGGAGTGCAGCATTGACGACAGCATCAGGGCCATCTCCACACCCTCAGTGTTTCTCCTCATATCGGACTGCGCACGCACAGTATCGGTTTCCACATCAGGCAGCGGCCCATCGTCACGAATGGACCCTGCCAGCACGAATGGAACGTTCTCCGTGATAAGCGCGTGCATGACGCCCTTTGTGAGCACGCCTGCTTCAACGGCCTGACGCAGCCCGCCCAGGCCCCGGATGCGGTTGATAGCCCGCAGGTGATGGGTGTGGCCTTCCGCTGCCGGGGCTCCAGTTTCCAGATACACCCCGAGCGACGTGCCAAACAGCGCGGATTCCACATCGTGCACAGCTACCGCGTTCCCAGCGAATAGCACATTCACGTAACCTGCGCGTATGAGAGCCACCAGGTGTTTGCCTGCCCCAGTGTGGATCACCGCCGGGCCAGCCACCACCAGGATCTTGCCGCTGTGCTCCCGGATTTCCTTCATTTCCCGTGCGATCTCTCCAACAACCCGAGCCTTTGGCTTCTCGCTCGAGATCTCGCTTCCCATGAATGAGAACACTTCTTTGTGCCGGGTTCTCTCCATGGGCGCGATGCGTATACCCTTTCTGCCAATTACCACCAGCTGTCCGCGACGTACCTCACCCATGGGCAGGCATAGCGCTTCGCGTTTCTCCCGATCCGCCACAATTCCGCAGTCCATCTCGATATGCTGGACCGGAACCCACTCCTCGGAGAGGTTGATGAATGTCTCCAGGTTGGTGGTGGAGTAGAATCCGTCGGGGAATACCCCATCCTGCTCCACGGGGGCGAGGGCAACCTCCTCCTGATTGGCAACAAGCGCTCCCAGCTCATGCACTCGCGCGAGTATCTCGTCAAGCTCCTCACACGTCTCAGCGCCGATCTCCACCCGCGCATAGCTTGAATCCATCTTGGTGCGTCCTATCTGGGTTTCGAGGAATTCGAAATCCCCTCCCAGATCGATGATGGCATCCACTACACGCGACAGTATCAGCGAGTCGATTAGGTGCCCTCTAAGCTCGATTTCAGCCGTGTACACCGTCTTCTACCTCCTGTTGTTTGATGGGAACGGCGGGGTACGGTTATGCAAGTAGAGCGAATAATGTATAACCAAAATCCGATAACCCTACCTTATTCTATCAGACGCGCCCTGCCGTAGCAAGCGCGCAGATGGCAGCTGCCTGGAAATGCGGGGTAATCGTGAGCAAAATCCATCACAGATGAGAGTATCCTGCCGTCATCTGCCTGTGTTAGTATGGACATGTAAACAGGTCACAACCAGGGAGGCTGCAACGATGGAAGAACACCCCGTCGCAACGGTAGAGCTTGAGAGCGGCGCCGCCATTGAGATCGAGTTGTACCCGGACACCGCTCCGAATACCGTGCGGAGCTTCATCAGCCTGATTCGCAAGGGCTACTATACTGGCCTGACGTTCCACCGAGTGATCCCCGGCTTCATGATCCAGGGGGGATGCCCGAAGGGCGTGGGAATCGGGGGGCCGGGATACAGCATCCGAGGAGAGTTCGCGCTCAACGGAGTCGAGAACAGCCTGAAGCATACCAAGGGAGTCATCTCCATGGCCCGTTCCTCCCACCCGGACTCTGCGGGCTCGCAGTTCTTCATCATGGCAGGAACAGCCCCTCACCTTGATGGGAATTACGCGGCCTTCGGGAAAGTCATATCCGGCCTCGATGAAGTAGAGCGCATCGTATCAGTCCCGCGCGACCGAAACGACAAGCCCCTCTCCCCTGAACGCATGAAGCGCGTCACTGTTGAGCTGTTTGACACGGAATACCCCGAACCCGACAAGGTCGACTAGGGGCTCAGCGCCCTGCAGCCGGGCGCCATATATAGGGCTCCCCGGCTGCGCGCCCGAGTCGCCTGACGAGGCGCGACCGAGTCGCGGGGCGATAGTGTCGACGAACCCAGCAGTGAGACGAGCTCAATGTCGATGGAATGGACATTGAAACGCCCGCAGTGTCGATGAATCCAGCATTGAGACCCTCCAAACGTCCGCCCCGGCAGGATCCGCGACGGGGAGCTTTCGCGGCGAACCGCATGGCATAATATGGCGCGTCCGACTTGCAGCTAGACGCGTTTCCGGGAATCGCCCGGGCGCGTCGTTGAACCCGCATGAACCTCGACTGCTGGAGCGGGAGTGTCAATGTCGACGGAATGGACACTGACCCCGTGGTCAATGTCGAATCGAGTGGCATTGAGGGCGCGACGATGCCGGTTTGATCGACATTGAGCGCCTGCGGGACCGGAATCTCAAGAACCGCGGATTCGCATCAGTGGCTGTGAGCACCGTGGGCGGGGTGTTTCCCTCCGCAATGCCAAGGCAATGCTCCAGGCGCAGAGCATCTGCGGAGTTCAGAGCTGCACACAGCAGCTGGCAGTCTCGGTCACAGGCGCGGTCACGACCACGGTCACGGTCGCGACCACGACCACGGACTCGAACCCGGGCACACAATCGGGTAGGAGGGGGCGTCTAGCCCCCGTCCTCCCACACCACCGTACGTGCCGTTCGGCATACGGCGGTTCATGAAACCTTAGGAATTCTGCGCGTAGAGATCCACCACGCTCAGAAGCCCTTGGTTTCGCCAGTAGGCGAGGCCGAGGGCTTTGTTCACCTGCGGAGTGTTAGCGAGTCGCCAGTATGCTTTACGCGACCCGCTGATCTTTTGTGCCCACTCATCGGGAATGCCCAGAGCGACGAGGTTTCGCCGCACCGTCTTGGGCATCTTCTTGCTTCAGTGCAAGGGCTTCAGTCACACCGCCCTGTTGCCGAGATAGTATTATAGGAAACCAAACTGTAGGATCGGAGAAGATGGAGAATGAGCCTTATGGTCCCCGGTGTCATGCAAGGCCTGGTGGGAGCGTCCTCCTCCATGAGATTCGCAGATACTTCCATGAGCATCTATCAGCAGGCCAGAGCAAGGCATGACGAAGACGCTGCGGCTCGATCCCTGGGGTATGCAGCAACTTGCATCGACAGTGCAGCCGAGTCAAGCGTGAGAGCGCAAGAAGCTCTGAAGAAAGCGCAACTCGAAGCCAAGGAGCGTGCCGAGGACGAACAGGAAACGGGAGCACAGCGGCTGACAACGAATACGCCAGCGCCGGTCGACACTGTGGAAATCAGTAAGGAAGGCCGGACAGTCACCGAGGGGAAGCCCGACGCCGAGACCGTGCATAGCACTGAGCCTGCGGCTGACGCAGTTGACGATCCCGTAGTGTACACATCGCTGGCCAACACCGCGCCCGTAGCCGTTCAACCTAGACTATCAGTGATCGCATGATAATCGGCGCGCTTCACCTTCAGAAAGAAACCGCACCTCCAGTTCGGCGGCCAGAATGTGCACAGGCTAACCGCCGCGCCCGAGGTTGGGTCTTCGTGCCCTTCCGGGTTTAGGTCGTCAGATTAGGGCGTCTTCTGTTGGGGACCTGTGTCGTCAGCTGCGCCCGGCGCATTCAGCTGTGAGAGAGCATGCCGTAGACGATAGCTTTCACCGGTGAACGCCAGCACGTGTCCGTGGTGAACGAGCCTGTCGATGAGCGCCACGGTCAGCCGGTTGTCGTCGATCACCGTGTTCCAGTGTCCGAATTCGAGATTCGTGGTTATGGCCACGCTTCGGCGCTCGTAGCAATTGGCTATCACCTGGAACAGAAGCTCGGCTGCGTGGCGATGCAGGGGTAGAAAGCCCAGCTCGTCCACAATGAGCAGATCGCACGATTCGAGATCCCGCGTGAAGCTCCCCAGCGTTCCCTTTGCGTTCTTCTCAAGCAGGCGATTGGCCAGATCGACCGTCTGAAAGAATCGCACCCCGAGGCCCTCGCAGAACCGGACTTGAACCTCTCAGCTCATCCGGCTCCCATTATCCAGCCGACGGCAAAATCCCTAGCTGCCAGTGCGCAGACAATCTCGGTTCACGCCTGGCGATCCTCCCAAGCCAGTACGTCGCTCGCCGTTGATGGACGAGTTTCTTGTACTTTCGTTGCACCCATCGCACCAAGGCTCGGTTCAGGTAGTTGAGCACCGAATACAACTCCGACTTGTAAAAGCGCCCATAGTAGTTGATCCAGCCCCTGATGATAGGATTGAACATCCTCGCCAAATCCTCAAGGGTCTTGTCCGGCTTCAGGTGCATGCGCCAGCTGTGAATCGCCTGCCGCATCGCCTTTTTCGCCTTGTTGCTCACCGCCGGTGTGAAGTTGATGAAGAGCTTGCCATATCTGTTCTTGGATCTTCGCGGCCGAAACGTATACCCCAAGAAGTCGAATTTCGTTTCAGGGTAATCGCCGCGCCGGTCGTCGTCTTTGCAGTAGACGATGCGCGTTTTCGTTGGATGCAGCTCCAGTCCGCACTCCGCTAACCGTCCCTCCAGGCTGTCCCGAAGTTCCAGCGCGCCCTCCAGGCTGCTGCAGTGAACAACAGCATCATCGGCGTAACGCGCAAACGGTTTGTCCGGGTGTGTCCTGTCCATCCACCTATCGAACGCGTAGTGCAGAAACAGATTGGCCAACACCGGGCTTATCACACCGCCCTGTGGCGTTCCCTTCGTCCGCTCGACCACCGCTCCATTCGGCATCTGAAACGGCGCCTTGAGCCACCGTTCGATGTACAGAATGACCCATGGGTTGTCGGTGTGCTTGCGGACGGCCTTCATCAACAGTTCGTGGTCGATGTTGTCGAACAGCCCCTTTATGTCGAACTCCAGAACCCAGTCGTGCTTCCAGCACCGCTCTCGCGTAACTGCAAGCGCGTCAGCGGCCGACTTCCCTGGCCGGCATCCATAGGAGTCCGAGTGGAAATACGGTTCCACCCTCGGCTCGAAGTAGATCTTCACGACCATTTGCGCCACTCGGTCCGCCACGGTTGGCACTCCGAGCACTCGCACCTCTCCGCTTTTCTTGGGTATCTCTACCGCCCTAACGGGGGGAGGAAAGTAGCTTCCCGACGACATCCTGTTCCAGAGCTTGTAGAGGTTGTTCTTCAAGTTCAACTCGAACGACTCTAGGCTTTCGCCGTCTACTCCGGCCGCGCCTCCGTTCGCTTTCACTCGTCGAAATGCCTCCAGCACTACATGCTTAGAGATTTGATAAGGCTTTGTCTTGTTCAACTAGCTCTTCCCTTACGGTTGACCATTGACCAAAACCGGATAAAACAGCCCCTGCGCTCCGCATCGGTACTCTCGCCCTTGCGGGTCCTCCGCTTGGACTTCTCCCTTTTGGACTTCTCCCTTGGCGTCGGAGAGCAGGTTCCCACGTTCCTAACCGAAGCCTGCGCCGCGTTCACGCCGCCTTCATGCCGGCCACCACCTGGACAGTAAACAGGCGTCCTCCAGATTCATCCTGGGCTAACGACTACCTCCCGGTTCTGATGGCGTCCTTACGCTTTCGACACTTTATCAGCGGTTCACTTGTGTTCGTCTCCATCGACGCTTACCTGACGAAATCTCGTTTCGCCTTTTCCGCAACGCTCACCACCATGGCTTTTCCTCCACAGCAGCTTGCAGTGGTTTGGAGCCTCCACCTGCCTGGCGGCTCCGGGGGGGCCCTCCCCCATCTTCGGTTAAGCATGGCGTCCAGACTGACGCTCAGCCTGTTCGCCTTCGTCGCGCACAAGCATCGGCATAGCGAACAAACCTATGGCCTCTCTTCTCAAGTTCCCAGTCAAGGTCGTTCAGCATGATGTTAGCAACCAAGGGGCTTAAGGGACCGCCCTGGGGCGTACCCTCCTCGCTTCTCACACACACGTCGTTTTCCATGACTCCGGCTTCGAGAAACGCACGGATCAGTTTGAGCACCCGCTTATCTCGAACCACCCTGGCCATTTTGGCCATCACGATGTCGTGATTGACGCGGTCGAAGAACTTGGATAGGTCCATGTCTACCGCGAATCCGTATCCTTCTTCGATGTAGCCGCGGGTTGCAGGGCCGGGATTCTCAATTTTGAGTGAAACGGCGGCGTACATTCTCATCCGTGAGGAGTTTGCGGCGGCCCGCGCTCAAATATGGGAAACTTCGCCCGGACCTATGAGGCACGCCGTCGAGGCGCGGCTGTATGCCGCCAGTGGATCGGCGGCAGGTTCCCGGTGCGACGATGCCCGAGGCGGGCACAACGCGCCTAACCGAACACTGGAAGCAAACACCGAACGTAGCAGACACACGAGCGCGAATTCCAAGGAGAATCGGAATGGTGATTTGCGCCGCCTGACGAGACGCGACCGAGTCGTGGGGCGATAATGTCGACGAATCCAGCACTGAGACGAGCTCAATGTCGATGGAATGGACATTGAAACGCTGGCGATGTCGATGAATCCAGCATTGAGGCCCTCCAAACGTCCGCCCCGGCAGGATCCGCGACGGGGAGCTTTCGCGGTGAACCGCATGGCATAATGTGGCGTGACTGACTCGCAGCTAGACCCGTTTCCGGGAATCGCCCGGACGCGTCGTCGAATCCGCGCGAACCTCTGCTGCGGGAGCCGGATAGTCAATGTCGACGGAATGGACATTGACCCAGTGGTCAATGTCGAATTGAGCGGCATTGAGCGCGCGACGATGCTGGTTTGATCGACATTGAGCGCCTGCGGGACCGGAATCTCAAGAACCGCGGATTCGCATCAGTGGCTGTGAGCACCGTGGGCGGGGTGTTTCCCTCCGCAATGCCAAGGCAATGCTTCAGCCGCAGAGCATCTGCAGAGCTCAGAGCTGCACACAGCAGCTGGCAGTCGCGGTCACGACCACGAACCCGAACCCGGGGAAATCGGGTAGGAGGGGGCGTCTAGCCCCCGTCCTCCCACACCACCGTACGTGCCGTTCGGCATACGGCGGTTCATGAAACCTTAGGAATTCTGCGCGTAGAGATCCGTCAAGCTCAGAAGCCCTTGGTTGCGCCAGTGGGC
>JAYFQW010000043.1 GCA_034926675.1 Clostridia bacterium
GTCTGTGTCCCATATTCAGCACCCTGACGGCACAGGGTTGAAGGTTTTTTCAGCCGATTAGCAGGCCTGCTAATGGAAATTCATTCCTTTACGGCCTGAATGAGTCGGATAAGGTCTGGAACGGGCGAGTGATCGAGCAACCGGTAAGTCAACTCACCGACAATCTGACGGAACTGGTGTGTGGCCGATCCGGCTAGCGAGCAAATAAGCCTTTAGCTGGTAATTCCCCAAATGCCTGCTTGCCATATGCTACATGCGGAACGTGAGCTATATTGATGACCAGATTCCTTCTATACCTGGAAACTAAATATCGCCGGCAGAACGTCAGCGGATCATGGGCCACAATTTCGCACGAGACCCATTCGATTGCAATTACGAAAGGGAGAGGGCCATGCCCTCTCCCTCTGCAATATGTAGTCAGCAGCAAATGGTCCTTTGCGTTGACTGCCCACTCAGCGGGCGGTTTCCCTAAAGTACCCTTGCGACTCATCAACCTGCCAACGATTGTCGAAGAACCCTGCGGCAAGAAAGCCGCTCCACCCCTTGACCCATGCCTTTTCGCCGTAGATCACGTAGTCTGGCAACGGCGCGGAGGAACGAATGATGTTGACCAACTCGGTCATCTTCAATCCATCGATGGACGT
Source organism: Clostridia bacterium (assembly GCA_034926675.1). NCBI lineage: Bacteria > Bacillati > Bacillota > Clostridia > Clostridia bacterium. The sequence continues at coordinate 645 of JAYFQW010000043.1, forward strand.
GCCAGCGTTAACCACCACGTATCTCTTAGGATTGAGCGGGTTGGGATATACGAATCTCACCGACAGATTATCGTGGGCGTATGCGTGATTGCCCAGTTCAATGCGTTGCCCATCGATTTTGACAGGGAGCCCTTCACTGATTCTTGTCGTGAAGGAGTTAATGTTTGGGCCTCCAAAGAGAATTAGGTTATAGTTGGCAATGATGTCGTCCGTAACGGCAGTGTCAGGTATTATCCTCGTATAGCCATTTCCCTGTCGCCACCACCGTTGAGCCTGAAGACGAGCCAGGCTAAGCGTAACGTTGGTTTCATCCTCAGATCCCCGGGTGCCATAGACTAAAACGAATGGGCTGAAATAGGCGGCTCGAATTGGGCCAAACATCTCAGGTGTCTTCTCGAACCTAGTGGCAGCCACGCGCCCGAGCGTGAACTTGCCGCCATCTGTGCGATGGAGCGTCACAGGCCCATACTGGCCAAGAGTCATTGGTATGGTTTCCCCGTCCACGACCAAATCCACGATGCCCAGACCAACAAGGCCTTCTTTCAGATCAAGAGTGAACTGCGCGACGTTATCTGTGGATACAGCGATGCGATTGGGCGCGACCGACCTGGCATCTATGATGCTCTCGTGGAACACCTTTGTCTGCTTGTCAATCCAAGCCCAATATGCGCCGTTATTGATCCCAAGATCGGTAGTCTTGTACACGACCCTAGTCGGCACTGGATTACGCGTATGGGTCTTAAGGAAATCCATGAGCTCTGGGTAGTCTACACAAGCTGTTCCTGGGCCTTCCTCATCCCACCAGTGTGGCAATCCAGGCTTTTCGCAGTACTGCACCTCGGACCCAAGCCAACGGAGAGTCTGGACTGCTCGGCGAGCGTGGTCAACAGGCACATCGTCGTCGGCTGAGCCCTGCAGAACATAAGCAGGGAGATTTGCCGCGTTCTCCATTATTGCAAGCGAGTTATTGCCACGTTCAACACTCTGCTGAATGGCTAGGAGTTCAGGGGGCGCAAACGCGCAGTCTTGACGCAGAGAGAATGGAACATAGGTTTCGAAACTGTTCCATCCAGCGCTAGGCGCAATTGCCGCGAACTTGTCAGGGTACTGTAATCCGATGTTCCACGTGCCGTGTCCGCCCATGGAATGCCCAGTTAGCCATACACGGTTTGGGTCGATGCTAAATGCCTTCATCGCCTCGTCCAGCGTTTCAAGGGCATTCAGTCGGCCCCAATCCTGCCAGTCGAAACCGAACTCCCGTCGGTTTGTGGCTGCGACTACGTACGCCCAGTCTTTAGGGGAATAGCATGCTGCCTGCCCCTGACACTCTACACTCGCTCCGTGAAGCGTCAGAATCAGGCCATACTTTGCAGCAGGATCGAAGTTCGCTGGTGGAACTACTGAGAATTTCTGCACCGAACCATCGTTCCTGGAGACAAACGTAGTTGTATAGACCTCCGTTGGCGACTTGGCTGACAGGGTTATGCTCTCTTGCGCCTCAAACCCCTCGGTCCTAAGAGTGATCGCCAACTTCATCTTGCCCTCAGGAGCGTCCTGGTCTGTTATGGCTCTAAGCGTCTTTACCGGAACAGGAACTTTGATGGTCGAAAGCGGCGCCACTCTGCCAAGCCTTGTTGAGGTAGGTGCAAACAGCGCATTATCTGCACTGCCAAGAACCACTTCTACATCAATTTCCTTTTCGGTGCAGTTGATAACTGGCACGCCAATCCAGGCATCGAGACGTGCGCCCAAAATGGCGTCTGGAGCTATCAGATCGCCCATTGCGAATGCTGCGGGTTCGGGAGCAGGCAACACTCGGAATGTAAAGGCTCCCCTTGTTGTTTTCGCAAGGACCTTGTTCACGCCGTCCTTGAGAACTGCGGGAATCAGGACAAACCCGTACCCGTAGGGATTCCCCTCATATTGGATCCCGTTGAGCCAGAATGCTGCTGTGCGATCGGCACGTATGAGAACGCGTTGGTCTCCACAGCTCTCGAATTCCGCGTAACCATAGTTCAAACTCAGGTAGCCTGGGAAACCGTAGCAGGATTCACGCCTATCGAAGTCCACATCAGTGTCAGGGATTGCAACAGATCCATTGGCGTCCGCCACAGCTGCTTTCCATTCGGCCACTCCACCAGGCGTCATGGTGCTTGAGTGCTGCATACCTGCTTCAGGCGCGATATGGAGCTGCCCACCGTGTTCATAGAGCGGATCCACAAAATCCTCACGTTGACCGATGGAAAACGGGCCAACCACGAGCCAGGTCTTGATTGCCAATTCCTCTTCAATCGTAGGCAAGTGCGCGTTCTCAGAAGCGGCTACTACATTTGCAGATGAAGCCAAGCACAACGCCATCACCAATGACACTATGATTGCGAGGCACTGCAGCGAACCGTTCTCTCGTTTGCTCATCCTACTCACCTCTTTATGTATTCGCGGATATGATTGTCGACAACTCACTGATGACCCGTGCGGCGCCTTGAATCCTGCCACGCAGCAGGGCCTTCGCTTCTTCAAAATACTCTATCGAAAACTGCGGCGCGGCGACAAAAGTGCCTCTCTCAGTGTGGCAACTCCGATCATAGTGCCTGTTAAAACAGGTGTGTAAACGCGCTAATGTGCTTGACTGATTGTTCTGTATTGAAGACCGGATTCCTTCTATACAAGGGGAAATAGATCTTTCCGGTAGAACGTCAGTGGATGGTCCGCGATTTCTCCCCGGGAGGTCTCCAGACGAAGCCCATCCCCACGTGCTGCGGGAGGGTTCTTGTCGCGGGAGGCGAATAAGATTAAGTCAGCGACGAAACTGCGAAGAAGCAGACGGTCCCTGCGAGTCATGGGTGAGGAGGACGGCTATGCAGGCAGTGCATTTCGGCCTCGTCTTGGGCGTGCTTGCACTGATAGGTGTGGCGTACGGAATCGGAGATAGCTATGTGATGAGGCGTCTGTTCGATGTCCGCGGGACCACCGAAGGCGACGCGTTCGACTACATGGAGAAAAACGAATTGTACACCCGGGCTCAGTTCGATGCGCTTCACAAGGAAGAGATCACGATCACCAGCGCCGATGGGTTGAGACTTCATGCCTTCTACATCGAGCCCTATCCCGAATCCAAGAAGGTCGTCATCGTCATGCATGGATATGCCGCGCTCTTCACACACAACCTTCCTCAGGCTGAGATGTTCATTGAACAGGGCTGCAACGTGCTCCTTGTGAGCCAGCGCGCGCAGGGGCGAAGTGAGGGCAGGTATGTCACGTTCGGGTATCGAGAGAAGGATGACCTGGACCAATGGGTTGAATGGGCAGCGCATAGGAAGGGCAACGGTGTGACGATCGGGCTGTTCGGGCAGTCGATGGGCGGAGCAACGGTGCTGGAGTATGCGAGCATGAACAGGCGCGCTCAGTTTATCATCGCTGACTGTCCGTATTCCGACATGACCGATCTGATGAGAAGGCAGTTCGCGAAGAGGCATCTCCCGCCTGGGATCGCTGTCTCGTTTGTCAACTTCGTGATGCAGCGCAGGCTCGGCTTCCGGATGAGTGACGTGTCGCCCATTCGGAGTGTGCGCGGCGCTGCTGTGCCGATTCTCTGGATTCACGGAGGAGAAGACCACCTGATCCCGGCGTCGATGAGCCAGGCGATGTACGACGTGAAACAGGGGAAGAAGCGGATCTGGATCGTTCCTGGCGCGAAACACGCTGACATGTACGCTCTGCAGCCGGAGGAATACAGGGAAGTAGTGCGCGAATTCCTGGCAGGGATCTAGCTGCCCGGCCTCGCTCAGTTGGAAGTTCATGATCAGTCAGATAGATGGGGCGGGGTCATCCGCGCCGTCTGACACGACGAAGGCGTTTACGGGGGGCGAAAAACCTGGGCAAGGAGTACCGTGAGCCGTCATCTGCCAGGCCTGAGTCAGGCGCCGATGGTGACGGTTCTTTTTCCAGTGAGGCGTATGATGCGGGGCTTGAGGCTGTGCGGTCTGGCAACCTCACGCGAGCTCTTCGCATGCTGCGCACCGCGGCAAATGCGCGGCCGGACATGGTCGAGGCGTGGGTGGAGATGGGACGGATCCACGCGCAGATGGGTGAGCATGGCCGTGCGGTGAAGTGTTGGAAGCGTGCGCTTGCTATCGATCCGAGCAATACTGCGTCGAAGGCTGGGATTGCCAGAGCCAACCGGATACGGGTCTCATCCCGCAAACCGCGCGTCTTTGCTAGGGCACTCGTGATTCTGGCAGGCTGCCTGCTGGTCATCCTGGCGGTAGTCTGGCTGAGGGGCTCAATCGCGCGACGCTCCGCGCGGGCGCCGATCGCACCCAAATCTACGGCGCCTGGGATGCCCGCGGTGACCTCGGCGCCTGCGGCTTCTGCAGTGACTGGGGCGCCCGACGGCGCGGATGCGTCTGCTGTTGCCACGTCCATGAGGGGAGTGCTGGATGCGCTGGATCCTGCGGTATTCCGGGGCATAACGATTACGGCCTCTAGAGGCATTGTGAAAGTATCTGGCGCGGTGCCGAGCGACTCAGATTTGGCTGCCCTCCGGGGCGTTGCCGCTGCCATGCTCGGTGGAGTCCGCATAGACTTGTCGGCCGTGGGGAGCGAGGGCGCTGTGCTCCATACGGTTCATAAAGGCGATACCCTATGGCTCATCGCACAGCGCTACTACGGTGATGGGCGGCGTTGGCCTGAGATACTCCGGCGAAACCCGGCCCTAAAGAGCGATCCGAATGGGCTTCGAGTGGGAGACGAAGTGGTTGTTCCGAACGTGGCTCGCTGAAGGTTAGGATCCTGGAGACAAGCGGGTCACTGTTGGCCTCGGCGGCAACTGAAGGGGATCCCGTCTAGTCCCCCAAGGTCGTCCTATGGATGGTGGAGCCTCTAATCACGAGTTGCGTCCCGACTACCTCGTCGTCTGGCGCCTCTCCCGCGATCATTCTGTCTAGCATGACAACTGACCGCTGTCCAATCCCGAAATCGTCCTGATGCACAGAAGTGAGGTCTGGGGCGGTTAGCGGCGCGGCGATGCCGTCGTCATAGCCGATCACGGAGACGTCCTCTGGAACTCTGATTCCCTGATGCCTCAGGAAGCTGAGCGCGCCGGCGGCAACGAGGTCGTTGGCTGCGAGAATGGCGTGCACAGGCACGAGCCTGGCCGTGAGCTCCCGCGCCGCTTCGAAACCAGCCCGGAAATCGTAGCCAGACATGACTACTAGGTCAAGATCTAGAGGGATCCCCTCTTCAAGCAGCGCCTTCTTGTAACCGGTGAATCGGTCTAGTGTGGAAAAGGCGCCAGCACGGGGTTGGAGTGATGCTTCGTCGATCTCCTGTGCTGTACATGGAGGCTTCCAGAATCCAGCGAGAAAGGCCACCCGCTGGCGTCCCAGTTTCAGAAGGTATTTCGTGGCCGTGTAGGCGCCCTGCACATTGTCGGTGTACACGTGTGGGCATCCGGCAACTACCGATCGCCGGGCTGCAATCACAGTTGGAAAACCCTCCACGAACCCGGCCTCAGGCTCCGGAGTGGGCGCCGTAACGGGTGAGAACACGAGCCCGTCAATGTATAGCTCGGCGAACTGGGCCAGAATGCTCTCTTCCACGCTAATGTCGCGCTCGGAGGAGGCGACGATCACCTGCTGGTTGTGCTTTCTGGCCTCATGCAGCGCCCCTGCCACGATGGAGGCGAAGAAAGGAGACGTAATGTCGGGCACAATGATCCCGATCGTCTGCATGGATTGGCCCTTCATAGCTTTTGCGGCTAGATTGGGCCTATAGCTGAGCCTCCCGGCAGCTTCCATGACCTTTCTGTGCAACTCCGGCCCAACGGGGCGCGATCCGCTCAGTACCCGCGAGACCGTGGAAATAGAAACCCCCGCCGCAGCGGCGATGTCGGTTATCGTCACTCTCCTGGCCTGAGACGAGTGCTTGCCCATGGTACGCCCCCAATCAGTTCGTTGTGGCCTTCCTGCTGCTCACATCGGCTGCGTGTTGCGAGAGTATCATGATGAACTGGTTACTGCGGTGCATGGAGCACAGCGATGTGTGCACCACTACGGTTGGCCGATAGTCACGATTCCGGGTCGAATCCCCTCAGGGTCAGCAGGGCGAGCTGGCTTGCCAGTACTATAGTTCCGACCATGCCGAATATCCTGAGAAAGGCCTCCGGGGCATATGCGCCCGCGGTTGCCCCCGAGAAGCGCGACAGAAGAACTCCAGTGCCCCACTGAAAGAGAATTACGCAGGTGAAAGTGAGCATGTTCATGGCTCCGAACAACGCTCCACCACGGCCTCGTGCTGCGACGTCGTTAACGCCAGCCGTAAGATGAGTATAGCATACTCCAGCGCTCACCCCGAGCAATAGGCCAATCATGCCTGTCGCTGCCATGGGCCAGCGCGCCCACATGCCCAACCACAGTGCCGCCCAAAATGAGGCGTAGAAAAGGCTCGACACAGAAATGGCCGACCGGCGCATTGACGATGGCCCAGCCACCTGTGCTCCGATCCAATTCCCGGCCATCACGCCGATGCCGATCATCGTCGCCCAGGCCCTGGCTGAGGCGCCTGACGCCCCGTAGGCGACCTCTGCCCATGTCACTGCCCACAAACCCTGAAGGGACATGAGCGCGCCGAACGAGATTGTCCATATCGCACTCATGGAGCGCAACTGAACTGATTGCACTATCTTCCCAAATGCTTCTGTGAGCTGTGAAAGCAGTCCACCCGAGTTGCCCAGGCGGCCCGAGTCATCCGAGTGGCCCGAGTCATCCGAGTGGCCAGAGCCTCCGGTGTTGCCAGCGCTGCCTGCCCTGCCTCTGCACTGAAGGGTTCGCCCGTATCGAGGATCGTGGCGGCGCATCATGCAGAGGGATGCGCTTAGGGCCACTGTGAGAACGACGAGCGTCAGGAAAACGGGGCGACTCCCCCAGGCGTCGATGGCTGCTCCGAGTGGAGCCACTGAAGCGACGGATCCCAGATTGCCAATGGCATAGGTAAGGCCTGAGAAGAACGCATACCTGTCAGGCGGAAAGCAGTCTGCCTGGTAAACAAGGGCTCCCGAGAGCATGGGAGCTAGACCAAGCCCGAATAGGATTCGGCCCGCCGCGAGCTGTGCAGGGTGGGTCGCGAAAGCGAACATCAGCGCGCCAGCGCCAGCTATAAGCAGTCCCACGGCAACTACTCGCAGTGGCCCGAACCGGTCATTCAGCGCGCCACTCACAGGCTGCATGACGGCGTAGGCATAGAAGTACAGGCTAGATATGAAGCCAGTAAGCGCTGAACTCATGCGCCATTCAAGTGCGAAGTGAGGAAGAACCACGGATGCGGATACTCTGAAGAAGTAAGAAAAGAAATATGCCGAGATCAGCAGGGCAAAGACAACGTAGATCGAGGGCGCAAGTTTGGCGGCGCCCGAATCAGTTGTCCGATCTGCTCCAGTCCTGGGATCGGTTTGCCGCGGATATGTGGCAAGCATTTGCTCAACCATCCTCCAAAAGTACGAATGTGGGATACTACGGTCCAATGATCAGCTCAAAGTATAGTTGGTTTTGCCGCCATGTGCAAGCAATTTTCCCACGACTCATTGACATTAGAACAAGTAACCAGTAGAATCGTAATTGGAGCACTTGGAAAACGTTTGCCGAGGAGGAGGGCGAGACATGTCTAGAACCTTGAGAGGCATACTTAGCGCAGTGCTTGTGGGAATGGTTGGATTAGCATCTGTGGTTTCTGTATCGGCTGCTGACTTCCCAAAGTCGGGCATAACCCTCGTGGTGCCATGGAGCGCGGGAGGAATCACCGATCGCGTGGCGCGGGTGTTCGCGCCGCTGTGGGCAAGGGAGCTTAAGCAGTCTGTCACCATCCTGAACCAGCCGGGCGCGTCGGGGGCCATCGGAACGGATTCCGCCTACGGCCGAGCTGCAGATGGGTACAACGTAATCCTCTCCGCTGAGACGCCTGGCATCTTCCAGACCATGGGCCTGAGCAAGCTCAGTTTTGAGGATTTCGATCCAATCATGATGATGGTCAAGGACACCAAAGTTCTGGTCGTTCCCGCGAAATCGTCCTACCACACAATCGATGACCTTATCCGCGACGTGAAGGCGCGTCCTGGCAAGGTCCGAATGTCCTACTCTGGCCCTGGCGCCAGCGGTCACATTCAGGGGCTTCTTCTGAAGAAGGCAGGCATGGACATCTCGATGACTCCGTTCGGCGGTGGAAGCGAGTCGCTTCTGGCTACCATAGGCGGACAGGTCGACTTCACCTTTGCCAACACCATTACCGTCGTGGATTACGTGAAGAGCGGGCAGCTTCGAGCTCTTGCCGTCCATTCGGATGAGCCCGCGCCGCTGTTTCCCGATGCGCCGCCCATCACCAAGGCTCTTCCATCTCTGAAACCGTACATCCACATCTACTTCCCAAGCTACCTGCTGGTGAAGAAGGGCACTCCAGCACAGGTCAAGAAGATCCTGACAGACACTGCCCTAGCAGCGAGCCGATCCAAAGAGTGGATAGAGTTTACCGATAGCAACGACTACACCAGGCTTCATAGCAAGACCCAAGAGCAGATAGCGGCCTACTGCAAGGACTGGACGAGCCAAGTGTCGTGGCTGCTCTACGACGCAGGAGCTGCAAAGTACAGCCCGGCTGATTTCCAGATTCCCAGGCCATAACGCCATAACGCGATGGATCGCGGGGGAGTCGAGCGCGCGGACTCGCGCAATCTCGGCTCCCCATTCTACAGATGCACAGGTGAGGAGGTCTCTTCGGTGAGACGTTCTAGTGCTGCTATAGACCTGATGGAAGGAGTAGTGTTCGGGGCCATTGCCCTGGCGGTGCTCCTATACTCACGCAGCCTCAGTGGGATTCTCGGCTTGTCCATGTCTCCCGGTCTTTTCCCTGCAGTGTCTGCAGTAGCGCTCCTGTTCGTATCGGTTCTTCTCATAGCTGAGGGTGCGAGGGCTGGAAAGGCCGGCCCACGGATGACTAGCGGCGAGGGTGCAAGCAGCGCCTCTGGCGCCGACGGATCTGCGCAAGGATCCGCGGCCGGGGTTAGTCCTAGCGAGACAATGGACTGGAAGGGCATAGTCATCGTATTCGTGACGTCCCTGATTTATGTGTGGCTCATACCTCGCATCAGCTTTACCTGGGCGTCCGTGTTGTACCTATTCGCATTTCTCTATGAGATGGGCGAGCGCCGCTGGACGATGATGGCAGTGGTAGCGCTCGGGTCTCCGTGGGTGTTGTACTTTATCTTCTCTGTTCTGCTGAAGGTGGCTTTGCCCTAGCGCTCAAAGGGAGTGAGTGAAGTGGTAGGCGCAGTACTCGCGCAGCTTGATCTCCAGTTCTTTCTGATGGTCCTGGCGGGTTCGACCGCTGGTCTGTTGGTCGGCGCAATCCCCGGACTCTCAGTCACAATGGCCACAGCTATCTTGGTTTCGATTACTTACGGGTGGCCCATGAAGACTGCTCTTGCACTGATAATGGGCGTGTATGTGTCGGGTGTATTCGGGGGAGCGGTATCCGCCATCCTAATAAACATCCCTGGGGCGCCATCCTCCATCGCGACTACGCTCGATGGTTTCCCCATGGCGCAGAAGGGCGAAGCCTCGAAGGCGCTATGGGCGGCCACATCTCAGTCCTTCGTCGGCACTTTGATAGGACTTCTCATACTCGCTCTGGTTGCCAAGCCCATGACCCGCATTGCGTTGGCATTCACGCCAACTGACTATTTCCTACTGGCGGTATTCGGGCTTACTACAGTGGGATCACTCACGTCGAAGAGTTTCACCAAGGGCCTGATCAGTGCCGTCTTTGGAGTGCTTGTCAGCATGGTGGGCATCGACCCGATCATGGGCACTCCAAGGTTCACATTCGGGTCCACGCAGTTGATGGGAGGCATCGGTCTAGTCGCTGCACTGATCGGGCTATTCGGCTTCGCCGAGGTGCTCACACAGATTGGCCAGCGCAACCTGACTCCGATTTCGGCGACAGCTGGGCGGATGAAGGTCGACTTCAGAGAGACGTTTAAGCACTTTCCACTTTCCTTTAGGGCGTCCATTATAGGAACGTTCATTGGAGCTCTGCCTGGAGTGGGCGGTCCTGTGGCGTCGCTGTTGGCGTATGACCACGCGCGCAAGACGGTGAAGAAACCCTCTCGCCCGTTCGGCGAAGGAGCGGTGGAAGGCATAGTCGCGAGCGAGTCCGCGAACAATGCCTGCATCGGAGGCGCGCTCATACCCATGCTGACTCTGGCTATACCAGGAGACGCGGTTACGGCCGTGATCCTGTCCGCCTTCTATGTGCACGGACTGAGGCCTGGCCCCTTGCTCTTCACTGAGACTCCTGACCTGTTCTACACGATATTGGCTGCTGGGTTCGTTGGAGCCTTCGTAATGCTACTGCTTGGAATCGTGTTCTCGCCGCTTCTGTGCAAGGTAGTGCTGGTGCCCAAGCGCATTCTGCTGCCGGTGGTGGGGGTGCTGTGCGTGATAGGCTCATATGCCGTGAACGCTAGCATGTTCGATGTGCTCGTCATGCTCATATTCGGCTTGCTCGGGTTCGCAATGCGCGAGCGCGGATACGCAGTCGCCCCCATGGTGCTTGGAATCGTGCTTGGGCCACTGATGGATAGCAACTTCCGCAGGGCGGTGTCTCTTGCTTCCTCAGGCGATAACATGCTAGTGTCGATGTTCGCTCATCCCATAACCCTCGTGCTGCTGGCGCTGATCGTAATCTCTGTCCTTTCCGGGATTCCAGCAGTGACAAGGCTGTTCAACAGAAAAGAAGCAACGGGCAAGAGAGCTACGGCCAATTGAATCCGTGGCGCCTGGCGGATAGCATCGATAGGCGCCGAGTAGGCGCCGAGTAGGCGCAGATTGCGCGGTCCGCACAACGCGCCACTTGTGCAACACGACGCGGCTAGGAGGCGTTTATGATGAAGGCAATAGTGAGGCCCGGATCCATGGCCGGACGCCTGACTGTCCCTGGATCCAAGAGCCACACCATACGAGCGGTGTGCATTGCGGCGATGGCTGAGGGCAGATCGGCTATTGGGAATCCGTTGGCTAGCCGGGATGGCGCTGCCGCAGTTGAGGCCTGCCGTGCCTTGGGAGCGAAGATCGAGATGGCTGAGGGTGTTTGGCACGTGGAAGGGACCGGAGGACGCCTTCACACTCCCGACAACATAATAGATTGCGCCAACTCCGGCACCACCCTGTATTTCGTCACAGCGATGGCTGCCACCCTCCCCACCTGGGCGGTGATAACAGGCGACGAGCAGATCCGAGCGCGGCCAATACTGCCACTCTTGGAGCAACTGAGAAACCTGGGCGCCGAGGCGTTTACTACCAGAGGCACAACGCCCCCACCTGCGATCGTGCGCGGACCGCTGAAATCTGGGACTGTGCGTTTCGACGGCAGGTTCTCGCAGTATGTGTCGTCAGTCCTGCTGGCGGCGCCACTTGCGGATGGCACAGTGAGGATCGAGGTAGCCGATCCTAAGGAGAGACCGTATCTGAAGATGACCGTGGATTGGATGACAGCCCATGGCATCCAGGTTCACTATGATAGGGCAAACTATCGCAGTTTTGAGGTTACCGGACCCCAGGCATATCAGGCGGTCAACGAGGCCATTCCAAGTGATTGGGAGTCAGTAGCCTTCCCGCTTGTCGCTTCAGTCATCACAGGCTCGACTTTGGTCATTGAGGATGTGGATGTGTCGGGAGGCCAAGGAGACGCCGCCATAGTGGACGTGTTGCAGAGAATGGGCGCCAACCTCAAACTTGACGCGGAGAAGAAGACGTTGACTGTGGAGCAATCCGGGAAACTTCAGGGCGTCACGATCAACTGCTCGGATATCCCTGATGCGGCGCCCATTCTTGCAGTGGCTGGGTGTTTCGGCCGGAGCCCTATGCGCCTCGAAGGGCTTGAGATGGTGCGGGCCAAGGAAACCGATCGGGTCGCCGTAATGAAAGAGGAGATCGCCAAGATGGGTGGGCGCGTGGAAGACACCCATGACACTATGACGATCTACCCTGCCGCACTCCGTGGGGCCATCGTGGCGAGCCATGGAGACCACCGGGTGGCCATGGCTCTGGCCGTTGCCGGGCTTGCCGCCGAGGGGCAGACAACGGTCACCGATGCGGAATGCCACGATATCTCGTATCCCGGTTTCTTTGAATCCATGAACAAGCTCGGGGCGGGCTTCGTTCTCGAATACTAGCCATGGGGCTTGCAGGGCAGCTGAGTTGGCCGCCATTAGGTCTGTTCTCGAATTCAGTCCGTGGATGTGGTAAGCATGTTGGCCCACTCCACGGACTGTTCGTACATTTGAGGCAGAGTCGACAGATCGATACCCTGCTCGCTGCATAGGCGCTCCACGTCGGCCCAAGCCCCATTGCAGTAGCTTACCGCCAGCATGTGGACGGGTGTGAGCGGGCTGTCATCGCCCACGAGGGACGCACGAACATCCCGGGGCAGAGGGAGGTCTGAAATGACTTCCGCCATGGGCTTTTTCAGGATAGCATCGATGACGGAGAACAGACCTGTCAGGAAGAGCTCAGAGGCGCGGTCGGCGATGCCGGCGGCGGGGGCCAGCAGCTCAGCGAACTTGGCTCTAGATGCTGCAACGGCGAGGAGTGCGTCGGGAACGTCATCAATCACGCTAGCCAGGGTGAGAAGGGATATCCACCGTCTGAGTTCCTTGAGGCCGAGCATGGCAATGGCGCGCCGAATCGACGTGATCCTGTATCTGAGACCGTATGCAGCCGAGTTGATGATCCGCAGGATGCGATACGAGAGGGCAAGATCATGGGAGATGGCCTCGGCAATCCTGCCGAAATCGGGATCTGCAAGGTTGATCTCTGTGATTAGTCTGACGCTGTTGATCTGTGCAGGCGATACGTCGCGGCCTGCCCGCACCTCAGGACGGCTGAAGAAATAGCCCTGGAACAGCGAATATCCTGCCGCGAGGGCGGAGTTGAAGACGGCGCGGTTTTCCACCTTCTCAGCGACCATAGTGTGACCGGTCGAGATGAGCGAATTCGCTATATGCCGTTTTTGTTCGGGTGTGGTTTGCAGGAAGTCGACCTTGACGATGTTGGCACGGGCCAGGAACTGATCAACGCCATTGCGGGGTTGCCCTGCGAAATCGTCGAGAGCGACACTGAACCCCATGTTCCTCAGGCTATCTAGTGCGGTCAGTACTGGTTCCGAGGGACGGACGGACTCAAGGATCTCAACAACTACTAGTCCGGGAGGGAAGAGGGCAGGAATCCCCTCCTGAATCAGGTTCTCCGTGAAGTTCACGAATGCCGGCTTTCCGCCAGTGAGCCTATCGATCCCGATGGCTAGGAAGGAGTTGACTAGGACAGATAGGGAGGCTCGGTCGTGATCGCTGCAAGCGAACACGTTCTCAAGCCCGGATCTGAAGAGTAGCTCGTAGCCGAAGATCCTGCCTCTGCGATCCAGGATGGGCTGGCGCGCGACGTAGATCTGCATAGCGAATCCTCCTTCCCTGCATGGGCCGAACCTGATAGTTCCGCTAAGGGGGACTAGCGTATGAGCTGAGGATCTGTGCGCGTCGGGACTCCCCGACCTCGACTGAGAGTAGTGCGTCTGTGCCGTGCTGTCTGTGCGTGTCGTGGGTGCTGTGATGCAGTTCGATGTTTTTCGAAGACTTCGCCGTTCTGCTCGGAAGTCCTGTTCGTCATGGATGTCGACTTCTCCAGGATCAACCCTGTAGCAGGCCCAGTCCTCGTTTCAGGTGCAGAGCCTGGTGATCCGCTCAGGGCGAAGGTCATCAGCTTCATGGAAGAATCATCGCAGTGGGGACGCCGTGACGTCCGCACCGCGTGAGACGCGCACGACGTGAGACGCGCACGACGTGAGACGCGCACGACGTGAGATGCGCACGACGTGAGACGCGCACGACGTGAGACGCGCACGACGTGAGATGCGCACGACGTGAGAGGCGCACGACGTGAGAC
>JAYFQW010000044.1 GCA_034926675.1 Clostridia bacterium
CGTCGAACCTGCCGCAGGCCACATTGCACATGTCGAGCGCAGCAGAGCCCAGCCTTCTCACTGCCTGAGCCCTCTTCACGAAGTGCGAGAAATGGTCGAGGTTGTCGTTTTCTGTTGTCGCCACATCGTACGCGAAACCGGTGACCAACATCGAATGCAGAAGAGTGTTGGTACTGGAGACATGGATTCGCCGTCCGTTCAAGTACGCCCCTGAACCAGCCTCCGCCCAGAAGAGCTCGTCCCTGCTTGGATCGTACACCACGCCCACGGTGGGCGCCCCTCCACGGGCGAGGGCTATCGATACGGAGAAGATCCCAAGCCCATGTGCAAAGTTCGTGGTGCCATCAAGTGGATCCACGATCCACATGGCCTCGGGCCCATCCGGCGCTTTCGCTTCTCTCGCACTGGCATCGGGAAGCTCCCTGGCTCGCCCCACGCTCCGCTCTAGGCCGACAGGGGCAACAACTCCGGATTCCTCCGCCAGGATGCCATACTGTGGAAAGGCCTCCCGAAGAGCGGATATTATCATCCTCTCCGATTCCTTATCGGCCTCGGTAACGAGGTCACGAGTTCCCTTGAACTGAATATCCTCCACATGATCGAGCTTGCATCTGAGATACTGACCCGCTCTGACCGCAGCATCACGGGCAGCGTCTATCTCGCGCGCCACAAAACGCAATCGTATCCTACCTCCGTAATGGACTGTGAGTCCGTCAGATCGGGTCAGGTTTCGTCGTCATGCAACGGAATCCTGCTGTTCGCCCCATTGCTCCACTTGTTTCCTCATTCTGTTCTGCCCCATTGTTCCACTTGTTTCCTTATTGCATCCCATGGAACCCGCAGAGGTTGCCGGCGTCATACCATGCAGCAGACTACTCTCTGGAGCCAAATCCCTCTCCCGCCACAGTCTACCCAGTACTGGCATGGAGGATTGCGGAGGGTTGTGCCGTAGTACTACGGAAGGCGCGTACGGCGACGGAGGGGTGAGCCAGGTGCTTTCGGAATTCACAGACGAGCAGTTGATCGAGCTCCACCTATCGGGCAATCCCGAGGGAATGGAGATCATATACGACCGGTACTTCGACCGTGTCTTTCGCTTGGCCTACGCGAAACTGAGGAACAGTGCTGATGCGGAGGACGCGGCATCGGCAGTTTTCTTGAAACTGTGCAGGTCGCTCGATTCTTTCCGTGGAGAGGCGAAATTCTCGACCTGGGTATACACTGTGGCCAACAACACGATAACCGATCTGGTTCGGCGCAGGCGCCAGCACGTCTCGTTGGACCAGGAGCTGCGCACCGACGATGGCGATTCCATCCGCAGGGAGATCGAGGATGACTCGCCCAGCCCAGAGGAGCAGGCATGTGATGAGGATTTCGCCAGATATGTATATGGCAAGCTCGATTTCCTCCCAGCTCAGCAGCGTTCTGTGATCGAGCTGAGGTATGTGATGGAGCTTAGTTACCAGGAGATAGCTGATAAGCTCGGCGTGGAACTTGGAACTGTGAAATCCCGGCTTAACCGAGCCATTGCTGCGCTTAGAGCGAAGTGCTCGACAGAAGAGGTGAGAGCAGATGCGGTCAAGTAATTTCGAGCGCGATATAGACAACGATCAGGATCGTGCTTTTGTGCGTGCGTTGAGGTTCGCTCCCTCCCCGAGGCCCGAGTTCAGGGAGGCCCTGAGGGAGGAGTTCGTCGCACAAGCCCGATCCGATGCGCAGAGGCGTTCTGCATATAGGAGGTCGCTATTCAGCCTACCTGGGATGACACTGAGCTTCGCAGCGCTAGGAGCAATCGCGGCGGCGATCATCCTCGTTGTGTCGGCAGGATCCTGGTTCAGGCTCCCTCGCCCGGATGCCCCATTCAGTGTGGCCGATGCTCCACGAGCACTCCTAGGTCCGGCGTCTTCGAAGCCCTCACAGCCATCGCCGCTGTCGTTGAATGCAGTGCCGAAGGCAGCGGTTGAACCCATCCAGGAAGCTGGGGCCACTGAGCCGCTGGGGGGTGCGTACGGAGCCATGCTCGGCGCCTCCAGGAGCCAGGCGCTAGGTTTCGGACCCTGGGAGATCGGAGGCGAATCCAACGTCTATGTCGTCTCGCGCCTTCCGTTCTCCGATGAGGCAGAGGCTGAGTTGAAACGCATAGCAGCGGAAACTGGGGGATCCATCACCGTGGATCATGTGGGCTCGAAAGAGGCTGAGACGTCCGGCGCTGCGAGCACTGCGGGCACTGCGAGCGCTGCGGGAACCGCGGTGTCTATGACAATTCCCGGCAACGTCCTAGATCACGTGCTGACTAGGCTTGAAGTGGTGCACCCCGCGGAAATCAGCAGGCCGGTCCAGGTGACCACCGACACTGTTGTTGTGATCGTGAGGTTCAGCCTGAACTAGCATACTCACCACAGAGAGGCGATGCCTCAGTTGAGGGAGACACCCGCCACGCGCCACTCGCCATCCTCGAGCACGAGGGTGAGCCGGGTGGCGTTGCTTGTCATGGGCAGTCCGCCGAGGCTGAGTGCCGAGGAGAACGTGACAGTCGCCAGGGTTGGACTGTATACGTCGCACTTCGCGTTCCATACCCGAAGCCGACCTCTCCGTCCGCTCATGAACCTCGCCCAGCCGATGGCCTCCAGCGTTCCGCCTTGATCATCGCCCGCCCGATCACTATCTTGAACCGCGTTATCGCCGATGAGACCGAACCTGCCGTAGACGACTGGCGTACGGTCCAGTGGCCCTCGGGAGTAAGTTGCGAGATGGTCGGAGAACCGGCCGACCGCTGTGTCGCGCCACCTCTTCGCAGCCGCCAGCACGTCACTGGCAAGAGCCTGCGTGTTCTCCATACCATTTCCTTGATCAGGCGCAGCATCTGCATATGGTCGTGGAACGCGTAAACCATCCGGAACGCTATTCCATTCGGGAGAGGTCAGCCTGATACCCCGATTGACCGGGAGCGCTTGCGCCACTATGGGCTTCCAGATCCCGTCCTGCTTGGCAAGCCAGACGCGCCCACACACCACACCGGGAGTCCCGGCAGTGCCGCGGCCGAAGGTTGTATCCACGGCCACGTCCACTGCACACAGGGTATCCGCAAAGAAGGCCACGCGACCCACTAGCTGCCCGCGCATCCCATATGGCCAACTGGGGCCGAGCCACCCAGATGTCCTCATTTCGAATTCCGTGTCGCCAACCACCTGCGTAAGCCTCTTGCAGGCATCGGCGACTGCTCCCAGTCCGGGCGCAGTCCACACCACATCGACGTTTGGAGCAGCAGCAGCCATCGCCGTCCACACCGCCGTTCGGGCAACCTCCACCGGGTGGAATGCATAGATCCACGCAGGGCTCTCCATTGCGTTGAGCAGATCCCTCACGCCCGCAATTCTGTCGGAGACGGTGGGATGGCTGGTGACGGGCATCGCGGGAAGTCGAGTGAGAGCGCGGTACATTCTCTGTCCCTCAAAGCCGCACAAGGACGCCAGCAGCACGCCGCTGGCGTCTGACTCAAACTCCTGCTGATAGGAGGTGGAGGCGTTTCCGGCAAAAGCCACAACACCCGCATGATACAGGGCCTGAGAGGCCTCTGCCTGCGAGTCGTGAGCGGATCGAGATCCGCGTCCGTCCAGGCCGAGCCAACCGACCCAGTGCCCCGATCGTATGTGATGCATCTCGTGGGCAACAACGAGGGCGATCTCGTCATCAGTTGAGGTGGTTACTAGCCCTCGCGTAATGTAGATGCAGCCATCGGCAGTAGATACAGCGTTTATCCGGGAATCGTCGAGCATAGTGACCCGGTATGCGGATGGCGAATCTTCGGACACTTCGGCAAGCGCGCCAAGGATCCTTGCTATCCTGCGCGCATGGAGTTCGGCGTTCCACTCGCCGCCGTTTTCCCGCAGGATCATCTGATGGGCCTGCTTCGCGAGCGCCGCCTCAGATGATTGCCCTGATTGCCCTCCTGTACCAGCGACCTTCCGTCCATCGCGGCTAGCATCGTCAGTTTGGACACCGCTCTGCTCTGCATACGCGATGCGCCTCATCTGCTCAAGGGGAAGGTCGAAGAGATTCATGGATGAGCATCTCTGTATGTATGAACCGAGCGCTGCCAGGGCTTCGCCACTCAACTCCTGCCGTGTGCTCGCCTCTGCACGCGCCAGGGCGCAAACAATCGGCGCGGGCACGCGCAGTTCCAGCAGCAGAGCAGCAGCAACTATTCCGATAATCACAACGCAGGCTGCAATGATTCGTTGTGCCTCTCCAGTAACGCCCACAGCAGCGTGCCCGCCACTATTTCCTAGCGTCGCCGGATAGGACATGCCCCCGCGTGGCCTCAGTACTCCTCCCAGTGAATAACCTCCTCGAGGCTGCGCTTGTATGCGGTAGGCCGATCAGTTGAATAGCCCAATGGAGTGAGCGCGACCAGCCCATGGGAGGCTGGAGCGCCACATATCCTCGCGATCTCGGCGCCATATGCGGTATTCGCACCTGCGATCCAGCATGTTCCGAGCCCGTGGGTGTGGGCCGCGATTAGCATGTTCTCCATAGCAGCCGAACCATCCTCCAGGAAATGGCGGGTATTCCTGGCAAACACCAGGAGACATACTGGAGCATCTGCAATGAACTTGCCGTAGGTCGCAGCCGCTGCAATGGCCTCCCTCTTCTCCTGCCCCGTGACTACGACAAACTCCCAGGGCTGATCGTTGTTTGCGCTTGGCGCCAGCCTTCCGCAGTCCACAATCTCCTCGATTATCTCCTTGGGCACTGGTTTCGGAAGGTACTGCCTTACACTCCTGCGCGTCTTGATGGCCTCTATCGCTTCCATATGCTTGCCTCCCTATCAGCGTCTGCTTCGATCCGCCCCACAAGTCGGCCTCCCGGCGGCGATACGCAGCTAGCTGTGATGTTGATGATGTCCCGCGACAGCCACTGCGATTCCGGCGCCCACTCGTGCGTTGTTCTCCAGCAGAGCGAGATTGGTATCGATGGAACGGCCTTCGGTGATCTCCGCCAGCCTGGCAAGGAGAAATGGAGTCACGCCCTTGCCTCGCACCCCGCGCTCAGCTGCTTCGGAAAGCGCGCGCTCGATCGCCTCATTCACTGAGGAAGCAGGAAATTCGCTCTCCTCCGGCACAGGCGCTGCCACGAGGATTCCGCCTTCAAGGCCCAATTGCTCACGAACAGCGAACACGCGGGCAATCTCGCCGACCGAGTCGGCTCGATAGTCCAGTGGGATTCCAGAGTCGCGATAGTAGAATGCCGGAAAGCGCGAAGTGCGGTAGCCGATCACACACACGCCTGATGTCTCCAGATACTCCAACGTCTTGGGCAGATCAAGGATAGCTTTGGCGCCGGCGCACACCGTGATGACTCTGGATCTGGCCAGGCTCTGAAGATCGTGAGAGATGTCGAAGGTTTCATCCGCACCCCTGTGCACGCCCCCGATCCCGCCAGTCGCAAACACGTGAATCCCTGCGCGCTCGGCGATAGCCAGGGTGCCGGACACCGTCGTTCCTGCGGAACGGCCAGATGCCACGATGAAAGGCAAGTCGAACCCTGAGGCCTTGAACGCACTCCCGCCAGAGGCGAGCGCGTCGATCTCATCCGGGCTCATGCCGACATGAATCACGCCATCTAGGATACCGATGGTAGCCGGCACACACCCTTCTTCGCGGGCGATGGCCTCCACCCTGAGAGCGAGCTCGCGGCTTTCCGGATACGGAAGCCCGTGAGTCAGGACCGTGGATTCGAAGGCAACGACAGGTTTCCGTCTCTCAATGGCCCTAAGAACCTCATCCCTGACAACCCACGACATGTTGCAGCAATCCAATACCAACAGCTCCTTGGACATTCTCCATGTGCAGCACCGCCGCGCTACGCAATATCATTCCACAGACGGAACAGGAGTCCTTCACTGCACGCCCGGGGCGCGAACTCACCCCAGGAGCCGCGCTGGGCTGGGCCGCGCTGAACTGGCTGCACCGCGCTGAGCTGTGCTTGGCTGCATTGAGTTGGGCTGGGCCGCGCTATGCTGCAGGTGCTGCGCTGTTGGCGTTGTGCTTTTCCGCCCCACGCTGCATCGTGCCATGGCGTGCCGTGGTGCTGCGCCAACCGAAACCCGGACAAGATTCCCGAGGCAGGCTTCATGGAGCGACCTGTACGGAATTCGTACTGCCAACACCGGATGCCAGTACGGATTCCGTACAACGCTGAAGGTAAAACCGTCGGACGATCCTCAAAAGCTGCTCAACGCTTTCAAAATATGGCATATTTGCAGGCATTATGAACATATGTTGCCGTTATGTAGGTGTTGCCGCGCTCTCTCGATCCCGGTTTTCGACGGATGAGGTCTGGGGTCGTACGAATTCCGTACTGGTTGCACGGCGAACCTGTACGAATTCCGTACTACACACAGGATTGGCTGTGGGAATGATGATATGACTTTGGATGCCAAGGACTCAGGGCGCCAGATGCGCCTCCGTGCGCGCGCGCTCTACCACAGCTCGGACGAGTGCGATGGCCTCGTCGCGTGTTGGAACCCGCCCCAGCTCAGCACGGAGCTGCCCAACTATGGTTTTCACAATGCGCGAGGCGATTTCGTCCGCCTCGCTCGCGCACGCATGGCCAACCATCACGAGGCCACCATCAGCTACGATGATCGAGATGGAATGCTCATGCGCGTAGTCCCAGGCGCTAGGAGTGACAATAGTTCCTTTGGCCACATCGACCCGGTCTCCTGCCTTCTTTCCGGCGAGATCCGCTGCGGTAATCAGTGCGGGGTTCGGCATACGCTCACCTCCATGTAGCGCTCCAATATCCCAGGCTCAGACGGAGCAATCCAACAGCCCTGATTCATATGCGATAATCTGCCGCCAATGGTTCATATTGGGAACTCCAGTAGCCCACGGGCTGGCGCTGGGATGACCACGCTCTCGGTGAGAAGGCCTCGTGCTGATGCAGCTGCCCGAGCGGCCTCAACTGCCGCCTGCACTGCGCCGACCTCTCCAGTCACCATCGAAAAGGCCTTCCCGCCGAGGCCGAGAGCTAGCCTCACCTCCACAAGATCGACTGCAGCGGCCTTCACAGCAGCATCAGCCGCAAGCACCGTAGAGGCGATGGAATAGGTCTCAACCACGCCCAGCGACTCTATGGAAGGCGGCGCCGCCACCCCCATGATCGTGGGCCAAACCGATGGGTGAATATTCGCAATGACAAGCTGGTCTACAACGAACTGCCCGCCCGCATCCACCCCTGCGGCGACGGAGCTTTGAACCTCAGCGACACTCCCATACACCAGCACAGCGAACTTCCCCGGACACACAGGCTTCGCAGCATGGAGCTCCACGGAAGCAGCCTTCAGCATGGCATCCGCTGCAGCGTATCCTCGAGCGATGCTGATGAGTTCCACGATACCTATTGCGTTCACAGCTCTATCAGCTCCTCATCGGCGCCGAACGCGCCATCAGCAGCGCCCCGCCCAGTTCCATAGCCATGCGCATTCCCGTGAGCGTCCCGAACGCACCCTGAGAGCCCAAGCCGAGCCACGAGCCTTGCCGACGGGATCAGTCGTCCCTTTCGCGCGGGGTGCACAACCTCGCCGCCGGAGGCGCCCCGCCACCTCACCTTGACCTGTGCCATCGCCTGCTTGATCTGCCCATTCACGCGACGCGGCGACAGCCCCATCGGACACACGAGGCTGCATACTCCACACTCGGTGCATAGCCCCGCCATGAGCAGGTCGGGGTAGCGGTCGAGATCATCGGGGAGGCTGGGTCGCCGGTAACCGAGGGTCCTCATTATGATATGTGGCCGCAGCGCGTGGCCCAACAGGAATCTGGGGCACGCATCAGTGCATTGCGTGCACTGTATGCACGCGGACTGGGCAAGCCTGACCTGATGGTCGATGGACTGCCTGCGCTCTGTGAGAATCGGATGCCCCCGTGGAACGAGTATAACCCCTGACGTGGTCTTGGTGACCACCACCGCCTCAAGGCTCCGCTCTGGCGGAATGATAGTCCCCATCATGGGGCCATCTGCAAGCGCCTCATAGATGCGTTGGGGCTCAATCTGCCCTCCCGCCCGCGCAGCGCCCACAGTTCCGAACGTGCCGAGCCCGGCCTCACTGTGCCCATCCCTGGATGGCATGGGCCTGTAGCCGCCCGCAGCGTCGATCACCCGCGCGAAGCTAGTCCCCAGTGGCACACGATAGGTCCCCGGACGTGCCACCGCACCCCCAAGGGTAACGAACTTGTGAGTGACTGGCGATCCGTCGTCCACTGCACGCGCAACGTTCAGAAGCGTTTCCACGTTATTCACAACTGCGCCAACATGAAGAGGGATTCCGCCCGCAGGCACGATTCGCCCAGTGAGCTCGTACACAAGAACGTGCTCGTCCCCTGCTGGGTAGAAATCGTCGAGCTCCCGGACAGCGAGACTTATGCCACTGATCGAATCCATCTTCGCAACGGCGGCCTTCATGGCCTCAACTTCGCGGGTGTTCTTGCGCTTGATGGCGATGACGCCCTTCTCGGCATTCACCGACTTCATCATGGCAACGAGCCCCGCAACGATCTGCCCGGGGTAGGCCCGCATCAATGCTTTGTCCTTGCCCAGGATCGGCTCGCACTCTGCGCCGTTTGCGATGACTATCTCAGCAGTTCCCTGGGCCTTGACATGGGTAGGGAACCCCGCGCCGCCAGCACCCACAACACCTGCGGCTTCGATTCTTCCTGCGTAAGATGGATAATCGCTCAAGCCGTAATCAGCTCCACTCCCCGCTGCCTCTTAGCATCCTGGGCAAGAGGTGTGATGATAGCGCCCCTGCGAATCCTCACCGCACAGCCAGCGCGCCATGCCGTCAGGATGTCGTCCTCCGTAATCAGGCTGCGGAAGGTCAAGTCCATGGCCTGTGTTCGTGCTGGTGCGCCTGCGCCCCCGGTTTCACCGGCCCCAGCGACCCCGGCAGTCGCGCCAGCCGCAGCGGCCCGCGTGTCCGCCATTCCAGCTCGCGTGTCCGCCATTCCAGCTCGCGTGTCTGCCATTCCGGACCGTGCGTCTGCCATTCCGGCCCGCGTGTCCGCCATTCCGGCCTGGCCTGCTGGTGCGTGCGTCGGCAGTACGCCAGGCACAGCCCGTGCACCAACAGCCGCTCTGAGATCCATGATCCAGCCCATGTCACCGTTTGTGCATGCCGCGGCGTTGGCCTCATCGGTGTCGATATGGAATTCCAGACGATATGAACCGCTGACTCGGCAGAGCACGCCGTCGAACACAGTGCAGCGCCGGCCAGTGCCAGCAAGCACCGAAGCTAAGTCACCATCGGATAGGCCGAGCACCGTAGCGTCCAGCGGAGTCAGGTGCAGGTGCCTCGATGCAATGATCACGCCCTCTGACAAGGCCACTGAACCCTTCGGCCCAACCAGCACTGCGCCTGGAGAGCCGTGAACATCGCCAGAATCGCGAACCGGCGCTTGGATCCCGATGGCGATGCAGTCCGTGCCCGCAAGCTCGACCTGGGTCACGCCCCGGGAAGGCCCGAGCACGCGAACCTGCGCTAACGCTCCTCGGGGACCCGCCACGACGACGATTTCCTCCGCAGCGAACTGCCCAGGCTGGGATAGTCCCTTTCTCGGCTGGAGTGCGTGGCCCGGTCCAAACAAAGCGGCAACATGCTCAGCCGAGAGGTGCACATGCCTCGCTGAAACACCGATCGGAACCGGTGCGCCACAGGCCGCGTCGAGAGCCGCCGCGGCCCTTCCGTTCTCGTAGCCCATCATGGGAGAGCCCCCCAAACGTCAGCCTTACTCCGCGTCCGAGCGCTGCCCCTTGTTGGGCAGGATCATCTCTACGTCTCCGTGTGGTCTCGGAATCACGTGGACCGACTTCAGCTCTCCAACCTTGGCTGCCGCTGCCGCTCCGGCCTCAACCGCTGCCTTCACTGCGCCGACATCTCCGCGGACCATGACTGTGACGAACCCTCCGCCAATCTGCTCCTTGCCAATCAGTCGAACGTTTGCCGCCTTCACCATGGCATCTGCCGCCTCGATGGCGCCAACCAGGCCGCGGGTCTCGATCATTCCCAATGCGATCTCCATTACTCTTCCTCCTCTTGATGCGCACCGCCGGACCGAATCCGCCCGGTGCTGTGTCTCGATGAAACCAACCCTCTAGAACCAGGCGGAATCAGTGATGAGCCATGCGATAGGCTACAGCATCCCGGCAAGTGCCGCGTCAACCAGACGCGCGATTGTCGCATCGTCTAGGCGCCGCAAAGCCTCGCGTTCTGCCGCCGTCGCCTGCAACACCCTGCCGCGCCCAGTCGCAGATCCAGTCGCAAACCCAGGCACAGGCTCACGCCCAGTCGCAGATCCAGTCGCAAACCCAGGCACAGGCACAGGCCTAGGCGCATTCCAACCTGGAACCATGGTGCTCGCGGTCTGCGGAACTACTTCGATACCTCCAAGGTGGTATGCCAGGCGCTTCTTGTTTATCAGGTGCAGCGGTCCCACGTTGTCCGATGTGATGTTTCCGCCCCACGAACCGCAGCCTAAGGTGAGCGATGGGTCGAGCCCTGTGGATAAGCCTATGCCTCCCATGGAGGATGGGGTGTTCACGAGGATCCGGTTCACCGGCTTCTTCAGTGCGAACTCCCTGATCACTCCCTCGTTTCGGGAATGTATGACCAGGGAATGGCCCAGGCCTCCGTAATTGAGCAGCTCAATGCAGCGCTCACATGCAGCCTCCCAGGTGGCCTCAGTGTAGAAGCCCAACACCGGGCAGAGCTTCTCCGCTGATAGTGGGTGCTCCCTGCCCACTCCTGAGCATCTGGCAATGAGCACTCTGGCGCCATCCGGCACGGTGATCCCGGCGAGTCTCCCGATGAAAGCCGCGCTCTTCCCCACCACCGCAGCGCTCATGCCGCCGTTCGGCATCATAACAGTACGCTCCAAGGCCGCCTTCTCCCGCTCATCACAGATGTAGGCGCCCTGCGCGGAGAGCTCCCGAAGGACTTCAGCCTCGACCGCGATTTCCGCGACTATTGCCTGCTCCGACGCACATATCGTTCCATTATCGAAACTCTTGCTTGCCAGGATGTTCGCCACTGCCTGCCTAACATCGGCAGTCCGCTCGATGAACGCCGGCACATTGCCGGGGCCGACGCCGAACGCAGGCTTGCCCGAACTGTAGGCAGCGCGCACCATCGCAGTTCCGCCTGTGGCCAGGATTGCAGCCACGAGCTTGTGGTGCATGAGCTCGTCGGTGGCCTCCATAGTGGGTCTCTCGATGCAGTTCACCAGGCCATCTGGCGCTCCCGCCTCGATGGCGGCGGCGCTCATGATCCGGGCCGCTTCAAACGTACACTTGGCGGCCCGCGGATGCGGGCTGAAGACTATTGCGTTCCTCGACTTGACCGCGATCAGAGCCTTGAAGATCGCAGTGGATGTAGGGTTTGTAGTGGGAAGAAGGCCTGCGATTACCCCTAGCGGGACGGCTATCTCCGCCACCTTCCTGTTCCGATCCTCGGAGATGAACCCCACGGTTCGAAGAGGCTTGATATGCTCCCACACGGTCTTGGAGGCGAACTCGTTCTTGGTGACCTTGTCCCGAACGACTCCGATCCCGGTCTCCTCAACCGCCATCGCCGCAAGCTTGCCCGCGTTTTCGAAACCGGCTCGGGCCATCCGCTCGCACACACGGTCGATGTCCGCCTGCGTGAAATCGAGCAATCGCGCCTGGGCCTTGCTTGCCTTCTCCACAAGAGCCCGTGCCTCTTCAATGGAAGCGAGATCCTGGTCGGCCATGGCTCGTCAGTACCCCTTCCCATCCTGGGCTACACCCTTGACAATGCTGACACTCGCACTCGCCCCCACCCTCGACGCCCCGGCTGCAACCATCTTCTGAGCGGTCTGAGTGTCGCGGATGCCGCCGGCTGCTTTCACACCCATGCTCACGCCGACTGTCTTCCGCATGAGCTCGACATCATGGACAGTGGCGCCGCCTGGTCCGAAGCCGGTGGAGGTCTTCACGAAATCCGCTCCTGCATACTTGGCGATGAGGCAGGCCTTGACTTTCTCCTCATCTGAAAGAAGGGCCGTCTCAAGGATCACCTTGGTCATGGCTTTTCCGGCGGCAGCATCCACCACGGCCTGGATATCCCGCTTCACCAGATCGTAGTTGCCGGATTTCACCGCTCCCACGTTGATGACCATGTCGACCTCCTGAGCTCCGTTCGCTATGGCGTCGCGGGTCTCGACAGCCTTCGCGGTCGGCGTTGTCGCTCCGAGCGGGAACCCAATCACCGTGCAAACCTTAACACGCGACCCTCGCAGCATGGCTGCGCATTGGGCCACGTTGGTCGGATTCACGCATACGGAGGCAAACCCGTACTCCAGGGCCTCCTCGCACAACTTCTTCACCTGCGACTCAGTTGCATCAGGCTTGAGAAGCGTGTGGTCGATCATGGCCGCGAGACCCGCGCCGACCTTGGGCGTTCCCGGGTGCGCACTTATTCTGGCGGCGCCTGCATCCATCACCTGCCCGACAGCCAGAGGGTTCTTGCCCACGCACATCCCACACCCAGTGCATTCCCCTGATGCACCCTCGCACGATGGGCCGTGCGGGCCGTCCGAAGAGCGGCCTGAGCCCGAACCCATTTCAGCCCCTGCCCCGGCAGCGCTCCGCGACGACGCCGAGAGCATTGGCAGCATCTCTCGGGTAATTCGAGATATCAGTTCATCAAGATCCACCACACAGCACCTCCAAGAGAGACCGCGCCGATCAAATCGGCGCGGAACAGACCAGCGGCTTACAACACCTTCATGGTGCGGCCAGCCGCATCGACTCTATCTACAATCCCAACAATGGTTGCGTCAATCGGAGCATCCGCGCTCCTCATCGCCTGCCGTGAGGAGTTGCCCTCCGATACGACCACCACGTAGTCGCCCGCGCCCGCTCCGACTGTATCGACGGCCACGACCTCAGAGCCTGAGAGCGTTCCATCAGGCGAGCACACGTCGCATATGAGGAGCTTCGAGCCTACGAAGTGGTCATTCTTCTGAGTGGCCACCACGGTTCCCACCACCATAGCCAGGTTCACCCTTCCGCACCTCACACGTTCCGCACTACACGGCTCATGGTGTCGATGATACCTACCGCAGCCGCATCCACCGGCGCCATGGGAGCTGGAAGAGGCATCCCAGCCTCGCGGCCCCGAACGATGGTCACGAACTCATCGGCGCCAGCGCCGATCGTGTCCACAGCCACATGGGGTTTCCCAATAGGCCTGCCCGTCGAATCTACCTGCACCACAACAAGGAGTTTCGTCCCCGACAGGTTCGGGTCCTTCTGTGTCGCAACAACGTGCCCGATAACCTTAGCCGTGTACACAGGCCTTCACTCCTTGGGCGCAAAGCGCCGGCGCTCGAAATCGATGATCTTCGTCACCCTGCGCATGTGCCTCCCGCCCTCGAACTCTGTGGAAAGCCAGGTCCGAACGATCTCGCGGGCAAGGCCCCCTCCGATCACTCTCGCCCCGAGGGTGAGGACGTTCGAGTCATTATGCGCGCGGCTCATCATGGCAGTGAACGTATCTGAACACGACGCCGCTCTGATCCCCGCCACCTTGTTGGCGACAATAGCGGAAGCAGCGCCGATTCCGTCGATCATGATGCCCCTATCGCATACTCCTGCAGCTACAGCCTCTGCGACCAGAAACGCGAAGTCGGGGTAGTCAACAGGATCTTGGCTGTGAGCACCGTAGTCGGCCACATCGTGTCCAAGCTCAGCGATGTATTTCTTGAGCTCCTCCTTGAGTGTAAACCCGCCGTGATCGGATGCGATGACAACCTTCATCATCGGCTGCCTCCCTGAACCCCAACACCATGAGCGCTGGTGGAGCCGCCGACGTCCGCCGAATCCTCCCGACCTTTGCGGAAGATCCACCTTCCCGCAAGCTCAATGGAATCGACAATAGCCATAATCGTTGCATCAGTTGGGGTATTCTGCGTCCGACCTGTCTGCCTAGCAGAGCTTCCTGCCACCACCAGGACTACCTCTCCCTGCCCCGCGCCAACAGAATCGATTGCCACCAGTGGCTTCCCATCGTCCGACATGTCGGTCATGTTCACTGGCTGCACCACAAGGATTTTCATCCCGATGAGCTTCTCGTCCTTCCGAGTGCATACTACAGTCCCAGTAACCCTCGCAGCGATCAAGAGCCTGTCACCCCCTGCCAGTACCTTATACTCTCAGATCAGAGACAGGGCGTCAAGCAGCGCATACGCCCCGCTGCAGCGCCATGTCACGGTCGGCCTGCGAGGAAGGCCTCCACCTCATCGCGATGAGCGGTCGCAACGGATGTGCCGATCCTCGTGACCGATATCGCCGCCGCAGCGCACGCCCAGCGTGCAGCATCGCGCATGCCCAAGCCCTCTGCAAGAGCCGCTGCGAGGGCGCCGTTGAACGCATCGCCCGCCCCAGTTGTGTCCACAACATCCACCTTGAATCCAGGCACATGCTGAGCACCGTTTGCATCCACTACCAGCACTCCGAGCCCACCCATGGTCACGATCACTGTCGGGCATCCTCTGCGGACTAGCGCCTTTCCAGCTAGCTCGGCAGTTGCCAGATCAGTCACCGTGATGCCGCTCACTATGCTGGCCTCAGTCTCGTTAGGAGTCAGCACATCCACAGCGCGTAGGAGCTCATCAGAAAGTGGTCTGCCTGGAGCCGGGTTCAGGATCACCTTGACTCCGCTAGCATGGGCGAGTTTCGCAGTGTATTCCACAGTCTCGAGCGGGATCTCCAGCTGCATCAGGACATAGTCCGAGTCAAGGATCACTTGTATCCCCTTGTCCACATCGTCCGCACCTAGAGCGCTATTCGAGCCTGGGGCGACGACTATCATGTTCTCGCCCTTCGCATCATCCACTATGATGAGGGCGGCCCCAGTGCTCATGCCCTCCACGCGTTTCACGAACTCGACTCCTATGCCCTCTCTTAGCAGGTTGTTGTAGGCGAAGTCGCCGAACTGATCCTTCCCAAGCGAAACCAGAATGTTCACATCAGAGCCGAGCCTCGCCGCGGCCACAGCCTGGTTCGCGCCTTTCCCACCCGGCCCCATCTGGAACGGCCCGCCCATCACGGTCTCTCCCGGAACCGGGAGATGGGGTGAGCGGGACATCAGGTCAGTCATGAAGCTCCCCACTATGGTGATCCTGGGCCTGCGTTCGGCTGTCCCAGGGTTCAACGATCCTCGTTCAACTGGCATATGCTCGCCTCTTCTCCTTGCAGCCGCCAGGCTGCGGTCTATGGCAGTCGCTATCCTCTCATGGCGCCGAAGGTCAGCCCGCGCACCAGGTACTTCTGGAGGAGCATTGCAAGGATGGTGACTGGCAGCGATGTAAGCACCGACAGAGCCGAGATCTCACCCCACATGATCTCGTGTCCGCCAACCATTCCGGATATGATGACTGGAAGGGTGACAGCTTTGGATCTTGTGAGGACCAACGAGAAGAGGAACTCATTCCATGAGAAGATGAAACAGAACAGCCCAGTGACGATCAGTGCCGGAACGGCCAGGGGAAGGGCCACGCGCCAGAACACCTGAAGCCGGTTGAAGCCGTCCACCAGGGCCGCGCCTTCGATGTCCGCTGGGATATCCTCGAAGAAACCCTTAGTGAGCCATACCGCAAACGGCAGGTTGAAGAGGAAATACGCCAGTATCAGGGCCGCATGCTTATCCAGCAGACGCGCGTACCGCATTATCATGAAGACCGGTATGATCCCTGCAATGGGCGGCGCCATTCGGATAGAGAGAATCCAGAAGGAAAGCCCGTCTCCGCCAGTTTTGTACCTCGCTATTGAGTAGGCCGCAAGTGAACCCAGGACTACCGAGAGCACAGCTCCCGTGCCAGCCACAATCAGGCTGTTTCGTATTCCGCGGGCGCCGCCCCTATTTAGGGCGCTGGTGAAATTTGACCACTGCAGCTTCTTGGGGAAGAACACAGGAGGATTAGTGTACACCTCTGATCGGGCCTTGAGAGAGCCGATGAACATCCAGTACACTGGGAACAAGTTTATGATCAGCAGGACGGCTATCGCAGCATATACAAGAACGTTCGTCGACTTCCTGCGCTTTCTCGTCTCGATTGTATTCATGCTCATGCCCTCCCTGGGGTCATCATCTTGACGAGTCTCTTGGATATGACAGTGACTATCATCAGCTGGATGACCGCTAGTGCCGTGGCGTAGCCCATGCTGAAGTATCTGAACCCAGTGATATAGGTGTAGAGGCTCACCGACTCAGATGACGACCCCGGGCCGCCTCCTGTAAGCAGAAACACCAGGTCGAAGATTTTGAACACGTCCATTACCCGAAAGAGCGTAACAATGATAATCGTAGGCTTCAGCAGAGGCAGAGTCACGCGCCAGAACACCTTCATTGGAGACGCGCCGTCCACGTTGGCGGCCTCGTACACCCTCGGGGAGATCGACTGCAGGCCAGCTAGGAGAACAACCGTGACGAACGGTGTCCACTGCCAGACCTCAGCGATCAGGATCGACAGGAGAGCAGTGGAGGTGTCAGCAAGCCATGCCCTCCCGTTGCCAAGATGCAGAAGCCTGATGATGTAGTTCAGAGGACCAAAGGACTCGTGGTAGATTACCCGCCACTGGAACCCGACAACAACAGGGGCGATGGTGATCGGTATCAGGAACAAAGACGTGACTAGCTTCTTCAATCGAAACTCCCTGTTGAGCAGCAGGGCCGTGATCAGCCCGAACAGCAGCTGCAGCCCGACTCCACCTACGAGGAGGATCAGTGTGTTCTTCATGGAATTCCAGAACCTAGCATCAGTGAGAACCTGTATGTAGTTGGCAAGCCATGCGAACTTCGGCGGGGCCGCCGACACTAATTCCCAGTTGGTAAGGCTCACGCCGAACGTGAATAAGAGAGGTCCAATCGCCAAGACCAGCAGGATGATGACCGTCGGCGCAATGAAAAGCACTGGAAGCCGCTTGTCGATCCAGAGGCCGGAGTCGCTTTGTCCGCTTGCAGCAGCGGTCCCTCGGTTCATGATTGGGAGTCTCCTTTCCGCTGACTGATTCACACGTACTCTAGGATGGGGCGAGGCGGCCTGCCCAGGTTGGTCGCAAACCGCCCCGCAGCAGCGCTAGGCGGCTGTTACCAGATGCCCAGTGCCTTCCATGTCTCGACTGTCTTCTGATAGAGTTCCTTCTGCTTCTCGGCGCCGAGCTTCTTGGTGATCTGCTCCCACTCCTTGGCTGCGGCGTCGAGCGCGGCCTTGGACGACATCTCGCCACTCAGAGCCTTGTTGATGTACAGGTCAAGGACATCCTGGTAATTGCCTGCTCCGGGCAGGTTGATCTCTGGGAATGCATTCTCTAGGTTCTCGCCGACCACCGCAAGGTAATCCTTCGCGGCTTCCTCGGTACCGAGGAGGGCAGCGAAAGCCTTCGGGTTGGCCACGTGGGACTTACGGTACGGGTCGAGGCCAGTCTCTGAGGTGGATACGTCGTGGAGGCTCGTCTCAACCGAGAGATACCTGGCGACAGCGTACGCAGCCTCTGGGTTTCTGGCGCTCTTAGGAACAGCCAGGACGCGGCCGACCGGCATCGGGGCGCTCCTTACGATCTTATCGCCAGTCTTGATGCCAGGCATCAGGGCGATGCCCGACTTGTTCACGATCTTGGACTCGGCAGGGTCCTGCGCCTTCTTCTGAACGTCGGACCACTGCACCATCATCGCGACCTTGCCATCGAGATAGGCGTTCTTGAGCTCCTCATAACCGTAAGCCATCACGTCCGGCGGTGAGTACTTGATGCTCGTCTTCATGAGATCAAGGGCCTTCACGCCCTTGTCCGTGTTGATCATGGGCTTCATGTTCTCATCGAAATACACGCCGCCCAGGCTTCCGAACCTTGCCAGCCACCAGGCGTAGGAGAAACCGCGGGCCGCGAGCTCGGCAGAGCCGTAGAAGTCCTCCTTCAGAGCCTGACCGGCAAGGGTCTCACCCTTCTTGCGGGTGAAGAACTTAGCGATGTCGTTGAACTGATCCCAAGTATCGGGGACCTTCAGCTCGTAGCCGAACTGCTTCTTGAAGTTCGCCTTCTCAGTCGCGTTGACAAATAGATCCTTGCGGTAGTACAGGTTCAGGACGTC
This sequence comes from Clostridia bacterium, assembly GCA_034926675.1. Classification (NCBI taxonomy): domain Bacteria; kingdom Bacillati; phylum Bacillota; class Clostridia; species Clostridia bacterium. Next base: position 18,170 of record JAYFQW010000044.1, read on the forward strand.
GCCGTCGTACGGAAGCGCGTAAAGCTTGCCGCCGTACTTGCAGTTGAGTTCGCGCACTCCAGTCGAGATGTCGTCGAGCTTGGGATCGTACTTCTTCGCATATGTATCGAGCTGGGTTAGGTATCCGAGCCCTGCGAACTCTCCGAGGAATGCGGGGTAGAATATGACCAGGTCATACGCGCCAGTCTGTCCGATGAACTCCGTCTTCAGTTTCTCGTAGACGCTGGTGAAGGGGACTCCCACCACCTCGTCGATGATGATCCCGAACTCGTTCTTGATGTTGTCCTTGTACCAGTCGAAGGGCTTGAGGTTATGTCCGGCATCACCGAACACCGTTATCTTAACGTTGTTGAACGGCTTGGCAGGAGCGCTCAGGGCGGCGGTTCCGCCGGTCATAAGCGCCACAGCGAGAACAACCAGCACCAGGAGCATTAACCTGTTCTTCTTCATGATTTGGCTGACCTCCTCGGCAATGACTTAGTCTCGCATCAGTCAACTCAGACCCACAGCGATTTCCTCTACGCGTCTGGACGCGACTCTCCCTGTTCCCCTCCTCACCTCCCCACGGTAATCAATCGCGCGAAGGGACTAGCGGTTGGTCCGCGCACAGGCTGGCCTCGACGGCCGAACCGCGAGCACGCTCATGCATCTATCAGCAGAACATGTTGACGCCGGTCTCTTGATCGAACAGATGCATATGGCGGGGATCGATCTTGAGGCCAAGATCCTCGCCTGGGTTCGCAGAATCATCAGGGGTTGTCTCGACCCTCACCATTGAACCGTTGAGTTGAAGCGTGATGATGGCCGTATCTCCTAGGCCTTCAAACGCCAGCACTCTGGCCGTGAGGTCTCCACACGATTGGCCTGCCCTCTCAGACTGCACGTGCATTGGCCTGACTCCAAACACCGCTCGAGATCCGATAGCCCGGGAAGCAGCATCCGCGAGACGCTTATCGGAGATTCTAATTGCGAACCCGCTGCCTTTCAGGGCCACGCCGCTCCCGTCTCGTTCAACATTCACGTCAAGGAGGTTCATGGGCGGCTCCCCAACAAAGTCAGCAACGAAGAGGTTCGCCGGCTTGCTGAAGACCTCTCGGGGAGTTGCGACCTGCTGGAGCACGCCTTTGTTCATGACCGCTATTCTGTCGGCCATTGCCATGGCCTCGATCTGATCGTGGGTGACGAAAATGATGGTGAGCCCCTTCAGCTGATGCAGCCTCTTCAGCTCGCTTCTGAGCTGGCTTCGCTGCTTCGCATCCAGGTGAGACAGGGGTTCATCCATCAGATACACCCGTGCTGGCCTCACCATGGCACGCGCGAACGAAATCCTCTGCTGCTGCCCGCCACTTAGGTTCCGTGGCAGGCTTGTCAGGGCATCGGAGATGCTCAGCATGTCGGTGATTTCCCGCACATGCTTGTCGACTTCTGAATTCGACATCCCGCGGATTCTCAGCGGGAAGGCGATGTTCTCGTATGCTGTAAGGTGAGGGTAGAGCGCGTACGACTCGAACGCCATGGCGATATCTCGATGCCTTGGCTCGAGATCGTTCACAACCTCCCCATCGATTGTGATGACGCCCTGGGTCGCCTTCTCCAAGCCTGCGATCATACGGAGCGTCGAGCTCTTGCCGCACCCTGACGGGCCGAGGAGCGCCAGAAACTCGCCCTCGTTGCATGTGAGGTTGAGATCCTTGACCGCCTCGACGTTTCCGTAGTGCTTCCACACATTCCGAAGAACCACAGTTCCCATAGACAACTCTCCCTTGCGGCAACAGTCGTCGGCTAGATGATCCTGAGGCCCGACGCCGCGTCGAAAACATGGAGCCTATCCTGGGCCAGCTCAATCCATACGACATCCCCGATATTGGCGGTGTATTCATCGGAGACCCTGATCTTCCATAGACTCCCGCCGATCTTGACGGTGAGCACCGCAACTCCGCCGAGGGGTTCCAGAACGTACACCTCTGCCCTGAAGCCTCGGCCCTTCGCCGGCTCGTTTGTCACTCTTATGTCGCCTGGGCGTATGCCGATATGCACCTCTCCAGAGTTCGGCATGCGGCCAATGGCTGGCAGAATCGACTCTGGCACAGGCATCGAGAACCACTGCGAATCGAAGTGGACGCCGCCATCCTTGTGAACCAGAGAACACGGCAGCAGGTTCATGGGAGGTTCGCCGATCAAATCGGCAACTCTCTCGTTCGCCGGTTCATAGTAGATCTGCGACGGAGTTCCGACCTGCTGGACCTCGCCCTTCATCAGCACCAGCATTCTGTCGGCGAGGGCCATGGCCTCGCGGAAGTCGTGCGTCACATACAGCGTCGACGTTCCCAACTCACTGTGCATCCTGCGGAGTTCACGCCTCATCTCGTGACGCAGCTTGGCGTCGAGGTGAGTGAGGGGTTCATCCATCAGGTACACGTCGGCTTGCTTGATTAGGGCTCGTCCGAACGACACTCTCTGCTGTTGACCGCCGCTGAGGTTCGCGGGTTTCCTATCGAGATACTGATCGATCTGGAGCATACCAGCTACCTGCTTCACTCGCTTGTCCAGCTCAGCCTGTGGCACGCGAGCGGCTCTGAGGGGCGATGCGATGTTCTCGTACACAGTCGCCTGAGGATAGAGAGCGTAATTCTCGAACACCATAGCCACGCGCCTCTGGCGCGGTTCGAGCTGGTTCACTTCCCTGCCACCGATGAAGACCTGTCCGGCTGTGATCTTCTCAAGCCCGGCGATCATCTTCAGTGTGGTCGTCTTCCCAGCCCCCGATGGACCTAGGATCACTACGAACTCTCCGTCCTTGCAGTCAAGGCTCAGATTCTTGACCGCTTCCAGCTGACCGTATTTCTTGCTCACATTCTTGAGGACGACCTCAGCCATCAATCCCAACTCCTATCAGAGCATCTCCTCAAGGGACCAACTGCGCTGTCCGATGTGTTGCCGTGGGGCATGGGCATCAGAGAGCGATCTTGAATGTAACGCCGAGCTTCTCAGAGAAATTGAACATGTCGATATCTTCCGCCGGAGTTCCCCTGCGGAGTGCTAGGACAAGGTTGATCCTGTCTGCGAGCGGGAACGGCGCCCAGTGCCACACACCGACATTCAGATTCACTCCGAACGATCCATCGATGATGAAGGCCACGACTTTGGAAGGATCGGGCATGGCAGACGGATCAGCAGGGTCGCATGCTGGAGCGAGAGCGAAGATGAAGGCCTTGTTCTCCAGCGGGATGAACGCCTCATCGCTGTGGACGTGCCGCTCCATCTCGCAGAAATCGAACGGGCGGAACATCGTGGTCAGGAACCCCAGCTCGGGCTGACATTTCCCGTGGTTGAGGTTCGCCACTTCGTCCCAGTAGTTGAGCACCCCGGGAATGTCGACAGACGGCGCCACACGCGGGGCCTTCAGTATGGCGCCGAAGGGTTTGAAGTTCTCTGGGGTAGGCTTGAACACCGGTACGATGATCTCCTTGGTCGCCATGACACTGCACCTCCAGAACGTAATTGTCGCACGCTAGGAGCCTACAATGTTCCTGCACGAGTTGCGTATCTTGAGCTTCGTAGGCAGAACCACCTTACGCACAGCGCTCTGATCGCGCTTCTCAACACGTGAGAGCAGCAGGTCCGCAGCTATTCGTCCCATGTCGCACGTGGGCCTATCCACAACAGTTATTGCGGGGGTAAGGTTCGCAGCAAGGGGAAAATCATCGAATCCGATAAGCGAAACTTGATCTGGAATACTGACGGCCATGTCGTTCAGGCGCTGGAATATGCCCATGGTCATCAGGTTGTTGCCGCCTATGATGGCAGTGGGAGGGACGGGGAGAGACATGAGGCGTCCAGCCAACTCATAACCGGACCTGATCCGGAAATCGCCCTCAGCTACATACTCTTCAACGTGGGGAATGCCAGCGGCCTTCATGGCCTTCCTATAGCCCTTCAAACGTCCTAGGCCAGGCGTGGTGCCAACCGGGCCGTGGATGATCGAGATCCTGGAATGGCCCAGACCCACTAAGTGCTCAACAGCCTGTGCCACACCTGCCTCATTGTCGATCACTACTGAGTCATACCGAAATCTCTCGATGTGCCTGTCGATGAAGACTATTGGAAGATCTGGATCGGCGCCGAGAAGCGCCTGCGATAGCGTGCCTCCGGATTCATCCACCAGGATCATCAGTAGGCCGTCAGCCCGTTGCTGCCTCAGGCTCCTGACGACCTTCTCCTCAGTGGCGATGTCCTCATTTGTGTTGCCGAGGATGATGTTGTAGCCATAGCCTGCACACACCGCTTCGGCGCCGTTCAGCACTTCAGGGAAAAACGGGTTTGATATGTCGGGAACAACAAATCCGATGGTCTTGGTCTGCCCAATTCTCAGACTCTTGGCGATCGTATCGGGGACGTACCCTTGCTTTTCAATGATCTTGAGCACTTTCTGGTACGTATCGGGGGAGACCGGGCCGCTCTGGTTTATCACCCTCGACACAGTCGCAGTAGACACACCGGCCATCTGCGCGATATCTTTCAGGTTCATACTGTGATCCTCCGATTCGTGTAAACGAATACAGACTTGGGAGGCCAATAAGTCGATAATCCAGGAGCTATACGGCGTTTTGTAGGAACAAATCCACTTGGTACAGGTATTATGCTGTGGCAAGCGATATCGGACACCCACACAGGTCATGTATTCGATTACATTTTACCGGCGTGTTCTGTCACTGTCAAGCCCCGATTTGAGCCTTGAGCCTTGAATCCCGAATTTTGAGTGAATTCCTGCGCGAGGCGTGACCGAATCCCGGACCGACAATGCCGACGGATCCAGCAGTGAGACGAGTTCAATGTCGATGGAACCGACGTTGAAACGGCGGCAGTGTCGATAGATTGGACATTGAGGCCCTGCGGGTGTGCGGCCCGGCAAGATGGACGATTGGGAGTTTGCTTGGGCCGGCATGTGGGGGAAAATGGAATGCACGAATCAGTGCTAGACGCGGTTTCCCAACTGACCCCGCCGAACGATGGAAGTTACGGGAACCGCGGTCACGGACAACGAATCGTCAATGTCAACGAATTGGACACTGACCCCACGGTCAAGGTCCAATTGAGTCGCATTGATCGCACGACAGTGCTGGTTTCATCGACATTGAGAGTTGGCAGAACCAGAAGCAGACGGTTGCCGCCGATTTCGCCCGGAGGCGCACCGGGTGCGTGCCGTTTTCGAGGTCGAATCCTGTGCCTATGAGGGTCTCACCCTTGGCAGGCCTGCGAGGCGCCCGGACCACCGGGCCCATCATGAAGCTCCCAACAACTGCTGCGCGTGGTTTCCTGTCCATTGCCGTTCGGTACTCCCTTCTCGATGCGAGAGGCAAGGTCATCTCTGCGAACGTGTGCCCCACTCTGCCAGCAGCTTCTTTCCCAAGCTTCCGCCTGGGTGGTATCTTGCGAAGTCTTCCGGACGAAACCCCTTGATTGTCATGAGTGCAACTGCAAGGGCATCTCCCATGGCGATAGCGGCAGTAGAGCTGTTTGTGGGGGCCAGGTTCAGTGGATCAGCCTCCCGCTCCACGGCGCACACAAGCCGCGCGTCGCTCGCCTGGGCGAGAGAAGATTCCGGGTTGCCCGTCATGGCAACGATCTTCGCGCCTATAATCCTGAGAGATGGGATCAGTCTGACGACTTCTTCAGTCTCGCCGCTGTTGCTTATGGCGATCACCAGATCATCCGCCGTCACCATCCCTAGGTCGCCATGGACTGCCTCAGCAGAATGCACAAAGAAGGCCGGGGTCCCTGTGCTGGACAGAGTCGCGGCGATCTTCCTGCCAACGAGGCCCGATTTTCCTACCCCAGTCACGATCACGCGGCCACGGCACGAAAGCGCAAGTTCAACAGCACACCGGAAACCATCATCAAGCCCATGTGCGAGTTCGGCAAGGATGGCCGACTCACTCATGAGCACGCGGCGTCCGATCTCGACGAGATCAGCCTTCTCCGAGCTACCCCACTCTGAGGCATCAGTCCCGGTCTGTGTTTGAAGATCCTCCTGCCCCATATCCCTCTCCTCCATAACGCTTGCACGTGGCGTCCTCAATTCCGTGTGCGACAGCTTCCCTCTCCTACTTTCCTGCCCGCCGCCGACAGCCCATTCATGGCATTGAAGTACATGGCACATATCGCCAGTGGAAGTCCTAGCCACGCGCGTCGCCAGTGATATTGACTTGAGGCTCTCCAGTGATGATATGCCCTGTGATCCCGCCGCTCCCGACTATGTTGACTGAGGCCTTCTGTGCAAACACCGACCCACGGAACTTCGTGTCCCCTTCTACGGAGATCGCATCGGTTCCAGAGTAGTACATGTGCAACTGCTTCTCGGACCCGCTTTCGTTCACCTTTGAGCCGCCGAGAGGTTCCCGGGGTTATCCACAATGTATGATGCAAGGGCATCAGCCCCGGACCTGGCGACGTAGTACGCCTTAGCATGGGCCTCATCTTCCCCCGCACTATCATTGGATACTTGGTTTTCTGCGCGCTTATAGGGAATCCTGCAGACAATCATCGCTGCATGTTCGCAGGCGCCGATTTCTCGCCTGGCTTAGCTGCCGTATTAGCTATCGGCAGACAAGCCAAGCAGGAACAGCGATGAGAGTGGGGAATATCTCTTTGTTCAGCTTCTAAACATTGTGCTGAGAATCCTGAGGTGAGTCTGGAAGATGGAACGAGCAGCGCACCCCCGTCGCCTTGCCAGCGGGGGAGCAAATGACACGCGGCTCCTCAAGAGTATCAATGTCCTGACTGTGCTTGATGTACTCCGGAACACACATGGGTTATCCCGGGCCGATATTGCGCGTGCGACTGGTTTGACACCTGCCACCGTGTCGAGCGTAGTCTCGATCTTGATCTCATCAGGGATAGCCCACGAGGTCGGCTACGGCGAATCGAGTGGCGGACGTCCCCCGGTCATACTGGAGTTCAACCCTCAAGCCTTCTACATCGCCGGGGTTGACCTCGGCGTCACCAAGGTGATCGCCGTCGTTGCTGACCTCGAAGGGACAGTGGTCTCCCGAACACGCCTGGAACTCGACGTTCAGGAGGGGCCGGCGGCCATCATCTCCAGGCTCATTGAGGCCACGCATGAAGCCATCGGCGCCGCAAGCACCGCATTCGGGGCGGAATCCGATGCTAGGCCAAGGATCGTCGGCATAGGGCTTTCCATGCCTGGCCTCATCGATGCTGAGCGCGGGATATCGCTGTTCGCTCCGAACATACCAGAATGGTCCGATATTCCCATCGTTGAGCTGTTCCACAAGGAGTTCTCCCTGCCATGCTGGGTTGAGAATGACGCGCGCGCCATGGCCCTGGGAGAGGCAATGTTCGGCGCGGGACGAGGCTATGAGGACATACTATGCGTGAACGTTGGCCGCGGCATCGGAGCTGGGATCATTGTGAATGGCGACATATACCGTGGCAGGCAGGGGAGCGCAGGTGAGCTCGGCCACATGACAGTCGATCCCAACGGGCCGATCTGCCCGTGCGGAAACCGGGGTTGCCTCGAGGTCATGGCGGCTGGTCCGGCCATAGCCGCGTCAGCTATCAGGGCAGTATCCACAGGCTCGAACACAAGGATACGTGAGATGGTCGGCGGGAGGATAGAGGCGATCACTGCCGAAGTCGTGTCGGAGGCCGCCAAGCAAGGAGATGCCCTGGCAGAAATGCTGGTGCGGGAAGCTGGTAGATACCTTGGAATCGGGATTGCTAACGCCGTGAACTTGCTCAGCCCAGAACTCGTAGTGATTGGCGGGGGAGTCGCCAGAGCAGGGGATATCCTCTTCGACGAAGTGAGGAAGACAGTCCGGGAACGCGCGTTCACCACAATGGTGAACCTCCCGGAGATCGTGCCCTCAGCCCAGGGTGAAGACTCAAGCTCCATAGGCGCCGCGGCTCTGGTGTTCGAGGAGATGCTGGCTCTGGGCAAGATTGCAGACCTCGTCCGCGCTACTGGTGCAAGCTGCGGTGTGGACTCAGCAACCGAAACCGGCGCAAGCTGCGGCGCCGACTCAGCAACCGCAACCGGCGCAGATCAGGCGTGAGGTCAGGCAAGGGCCCACGACGAGCACATGCCTGACCCTCGCGTTATTCATGGGTCACCGTGTGAACACACGGATATGCCGTCGCCGCCACCCATCGTGGCCGTCGAACTCCACTGAGATGGCATGCTCGGCTGAATCGACGCGGCTGACCCGTGCGCCCACAACTCGTTCGATTCCACGGTCGCAGAGCACCGTCAGTTCCTCCGTGGCTCCCGCCAAGCCCTCCACCTCGATATCGACTTCACCGCGCCCCCCGCGGCTGACCTCAAGCACCCGGATGCTTCTTGAGCAATCGCCCGGATCGGGCCTGGGAACAGCGGGGACAACCCACAGATCCACGGAATACCGAAACTCAGCTACTGCACTGTCGATCAGCGGAAAGCGGCACGTCACGTGCGCCTCCTGGCCGTAGTCGCGCACATCGTAAGTAGTCTCGCGGCCATCAACCATTACACCTTTCACCGAATTCAGGCTTAGGATCCCCGGAGAAAGCTCAATATCAACGGCACGGCTCCGGTCTCCTTCACGCCTGAAAGCAAACAGAGCACCGGAGAGGGTCTGCTCTATCTCGATATCGACGATGCTATCGCCGAATGGTATACGCCTGATCGATAGCTTGCCCCAGTTGGGCGGCAGATGAGGGCAAACCTGGAGGCAGTTTCGCGGCACATCTCGCCTGATGCCAAGCAGGCCCTCAATCGCAGGATAAAGGACCATGGCCTCCGACCACGCCTGATGACGACATACCCCTGCAAAGCGGTACTCCTTGCCATGCAGAACCTCAGGAACACATCCCCTGGCTTCGTGCCTGTAGAGCAGGGTGTTGTTCATCAGGTGCACGAACCCCTGCAAAGGGCGGTGATACTCGTACTCTGCCCGCGCCACCCATCCAGTGAATAAAGGCCACACACTGCCCTGATGGTATCCTTCGGGATCGAAGTCCGCACTAGATTCCCCTATCAGCCTTACGCCCCAGTCTGCGCTGTATTCGTGGGTTCCGAGCGACGATAGCACCGGTAGAGCCTTCTCGGTGTCAATCAGGCCGAAACACATGGGAATGGAGGCGAGACAGGTCTTGCCAGAACAGTAGCTGCCATCCTCATTCTTCGCAAATGCGAACCACCTCGCTGCCGGGTCCCAGAACTCCGAATTCAGAGCAGTCCTCACCCGCTCGAAACTCGCGCGCCACTTCTCCGCAAGAGCCGCGTCACCCACTTCCCGTGCCAGCCTGCTTCCACACCGGAGCGCCTCCGCCCACACGCCGGCCAGGTCGAAGGAGACGTATGTAGGCGATAGGGTTCCTCCCTCTATCCACCCGTGACCTACGCCCTTGTTCTCGATAAGTCCATCCTGATCGGTGTCGGTAGCGTAAAGAAAGTCCATGGCTCTCTTCACTCCATGCCAGTTGTCCCTGATGAACGAGACGTCTCCAGACGATCGGAGGTAGTGCTCCATCAGGACGACGAAGAGCGGAGTGCTGTCGGCCGCATCATAGTGGGCAACTCCCGAAGTGGTGATCTCATGGAATATCTTGCCGCTCGAGTGCTGATGGTCGATGAGGAGCCTCAGATTCTCGCGCACCTTTTCGGTATCCCCGTACGCATCTACGGCAAGCGCCGTGTACTCTGAGTCACGACCGAAATACCAGGCGTACCCAGGACGGGCAATAGAGAACGCTGTCTCGCCAGTCGTACTGTACCCCGCGAGAAATCCGCTGCCAATGCCCGGAGTAGTGGCATAGAACTTGTCGACGCCGACCTTCGCACACTGGTATCCTTCATTGAATGCCCCATCCGGACTGGATACGGAAGTCATTGTGTGCGCAAGGCAATCGTAGTAGCGTGCTGCTTGGCCCTGAAGATCACTTCCGTGCTCTATGAGAGCGTGAAGTACGCCCAGAACCTCCTCGCAGGAGCACTTGCCACCCGCAAACGCGCATAGTGCGGGTTCGCCCGGCTCAACGGTGCATGCTGCAGAGACTCTGAATCCATTCTCGTTCTCCCCATTGCCTCCAACGCCATCCTCAGTCGCCGCCGCAGCGCCCGCCCCAGCCATGCCGAACGCCATGGAGAACTCCCCGGTCCCATCTCTCACCAGGAGCACGTTTCGCCCATTGTTCATGCTCATGCAGAGCGAATTGAGGATGTGCAGTGGATACGGCCACATCACGCGGAGATCGGCCTCGAACTCAACTCGCACGCCCACGCTGACCGGGGTAGGCGAATCAACCGTAAAGCTCATGACAGCTCCCGGGGAATCCGCAGCGGCGAAAATCGTCTGACGGACACAATGCCCCGCCACTGAGTGCTCTACGGTCACCGAATCGGGGTAGATGACGGTCCGCCGGGCGGTCTCAGTCACTGGATAGCTGCGACCCGACACCTCAAACACGACTGCGATCCGCTTCGCCAGTTGCACAGGGTGACCCCATATCTCGTCCACGCTGCCGTCGGTATGCCCAAGAACTAGGCATCTTCTGCCGGCCAGATCAAAGAACTCGGCGGGGCCGCCGCTCAATGTGAAGCCAATGCCGCATCCAGTGGCAGCCAGCGCATCCGCTCGAGGAAGGCGAACATCTCCTAGGCCTCCATCGCCACAAGGGTCATCCGACCCGCAAGGTTTGATCCGGCGCACCGAAGCCGCCGGCCAGTATCTCGCCTCGCCATCGGTCGTCTGGCCCGCTACGTACGACAGAGCGTTCGCCGTGAACGACATCAGCTCCGGGTAGCGCGGTCCACCCTCTTCCGATAGGAATAGCAGCGATGAGATGGCAAGCACTCTTCCATTGCCACAGTGGTACTCCAGAATCTCCGGGACGTCGTGGGCTATGTGTATGAAGTTCTTTCGCACTGCCACAACACTGCCCTGGTTTGGATAATGCCCAGTGTATCCGGCCCGATAGTATGCCTTGCCAGGTCCCGACTGCCAAGTGTAGGAGCAGGAATCCATTCCCCTGAAGAGAGGATGGCTTAAGGCGCACTGGAATCCTTTGCGACGGACGAAATCCCATTTCCAGCCGTACCTCTCTTCCTCATTCCAGGCGCCTGAATAGACTTCGTCGAATGGTCTAGATTCAATGCCCAGGAGTTGCACAAGCTCACACGCGAGAAGCGACAGGAGGAGTCCTCCACCTTCCTTCAGGTAGCCGCCAATGCTGTCCAGCACATCCGATTGGGCCCGCACCGACAGCTTCCGAGCTGCGTGCCACCATAGAGCCGAGAATCTACCCAGGTCCTCCCGGCCCAAGGCATCCATCGCCACCGGCACGAGAGTTGGGAATCTGCAGAGCGCAGACCTCACCTCATCCGACTCCTCGCTCACTATCAGGCCGATTCTCGCGTCCATCGAACCCACGCCCTATATCCCCCCACCCGTAACAAGCACCGCAGGAAGGGCCTCCTCATTGAACGCACGTTCTTCTCCGTCCACTGAGACCATGTATTGATGCGCCAATGAAGAATCGTACCGCACTTCGATGCTGTGCCCGCGGTAATCGAGGTTCGTTAACTCAAACCGTTCGGCTCGGGGCGGAAGCGGAGCAAACCGCAAAGAGCCATCAGACGCAGGCCTGAGCCCCACAATGTACTTGAGGATAAGGTCCACCACCCACGAGTGCTGATAGTCGTCGATTCCCCTGTATGAACACTCCTGCCCAGAGAATGGGTTGTAGTGCTCGAAGCAGTTCGGCCTTCTGTGATCACCGTCGTAGAACATCATTCTTATGAAGCGCTCTACGAACAATGCGGCTGCCCTCTGTAGCTCGACATCGCCGAATCTCTGTGCTGAGATTGCGAGCGCTTCGGCAATATGACTGTTAGTCATCGGCCATACCCGGCCGTTCCACGGACAGTTGTGTCTCTTGCCCTTCCAGTCAGCATACTCGCTCGACAAACAGTCCTTAAGGCTGAGCGACGGCGCGGGGAACGGAGTCCAGAACTCCTCCGGGTCAAGGAGGTTTCTCTTCAGTCCATGAAGGTGCTCTTCACTCACGATATCGGTGAAGTACGGATAGAAGCACGTCGCCGTCCTGACCTTTGTCCTCGCCAGGGTCCCGGGATCCACGTCGTAGAACATCTCGTCCTCTGGATCCCACATCGTCTCCACAACAGCGTTCCTGATGCGGATACTCTCTCTCTCCCATTGCTCCGACTCGCTTGCGTTGCCCAGCATCAGCGCCATTTCGGACAAGGCCTTCTTGATGCTGTACACATAAACCGTCACGTCAACGCCCTTGAGCCGGAACTGCTGATCCATACTTCCGCCATCTTTGTCCGCGTCCTGACACACAGCTGTGTACCTGCTCGAGTACTCCTGCCCCGTCTCATAGTGGTTGACAATGTCGTACAGGCCGGTGTTCTCACGGTCTCTATCCTTGTCCAGATAACGCACGTACCGGCTCAGGATCGAGTAGCTCTGCGCGATGAACTCCATATCGGGGTGGAGTTCGTCAACCCCCATAGCTGCGGTTCCCCAATCCGCATGGTAAAAGAACGTGGTTGGCGACATCTTCACCGGGAACAGGTGCCCCCGGAAGCAGCCTTCATCGTTCTGATGCTCTCCGAAATTAAGCAGGCATCCGTGAGCTATCGATGGATCCCGCATCCAGCGAGTCTCGCGCATGTGGCACTGAGCGCTGTAGCTAATGGGCATGTGGAAGTAGTCAATCCCCTCACACACCGCCGGGAATTCGTAGTTAGGCCGACCTCCCTTGATGGTCATCAGCCTCAGCCCGTACCAACGGTACCAGTAGTAGTTCTGTATGTACGGATCGGAAATGGAGAGGTGCGGAAGCGCGTCAAAGTACCGCCTCCAATTCACCTCGCTTACTGTGATCGGATCTGAAGCGCTGTTCAGGCTGGCAAGAAGGGCTTCGTGAGCCTCAGCAACGCTTGGGCATACTGCCGCAGCAACGCATATGGAAGCCTCTCCTCCTGCCCGCACATGCACAGGGGTGTGGATGCCCATGTAGAGCAACCCTTCATCGCCCGCGCCGTTCGGCCTGGTCCCGTCGGAGAGGTCACCGGCCCTTCGCATTCTCTCGTAGAACGGCGTAAGGCGCCACTCGGGCAGATTCGCCGTACGCTGGCTCCAAACGCTGGCCCTCGACTGGATCTCCTTGTTGATGCCAAGGCAAACACCAGCTTGGAACTGGCTTGCTCCTTTCCTCCCCGTCCTCGCAGTCAGCGTAAAGGATAGTCCATTCTCAATTGGCGTCGCCTCTGTGACCGCTCTGCCGATATCGTGGTCCACTTCCTGAGCAGTCCAAGCAACCAGACTCAACGAGCGGTCCCTGTCGCCGGAATTGACAACCCTGATTCGGCAGGCCAACACGCCATTTTCCAGTACGGCCTTCTCCTCCACTACATCAAGCCCGTCAGCAGTGAATAGCTGCGTAAGAACGGCTGGGTTCCACCTTCTCGACGTGGCGTGAAGCCCGATCTCTCGGGACTCCTCATCAAGAAACGCGTAGGTGAACACGGGTTCGATTGAGCAGTTGTAGAGGCTAGCCTTATCCCAGAAACCAGGCTTGTCGAGGTAAAGCGGAAACGGAGGAGCCCAGATAAGCTCACTCCCTCCGCCAAGATACCACTTGTCGGTTCGCTCTAGGTCCTTCAAAACGTCCATGTTGCTACCCCCGTTACTTGCTAGCGTTGACCCCCGGTCAAATCGATGCCCTCAATGAGTGCTTGCTGGGCCAGGAAGAAGGCCACCAGCACAGGCAGCGCCACGATGGTCGCAGCCGCCATCTGATATGGAAGGTTCGAGCTATACTGGGAACTGAACATGGATACGCCAATCTCAACCGTCCTCATCTTCAGAGATCTGGTCACAATGAGGGGCCATTGGAACGCCTTCCACGAACTCATGAAGGTAAACACCATTACGGTGGTAAGCGCAGGTTTGGATAGGGGCAGTATGATTCGCGAATAGATTGTGAACTCCGAAGCGCCGTCTAGGCGCGCCGAATCCTCTACGCTCTCAGGAATTGTCATCATGTACTGACGGAGCAGGAACATGCCCCATATGTTGCCCAGAGACGGCACAATCAGAGCGTAGAAAGTGTCCACCCACCCAATAGAGTGCAGAATGAGAAAACCGGGTATCAACGTGACT